>CAZULX010000196.1:0-4956 GCA_964621335.1 uncultured Streptomycetaceae bacterium | reverse complement strand
ACGTTGGCGACGCCGACCGCGGTCTCGATGCTCGGGTCGATTTCCACCGTGCCGGGCTCGATGCCGCGCTCGCGCTCGAGCCGCGTGATGATCTCGTCGAGCCGGCGCACTTCGTGCGCATGCTCGGTCTTCGGGTACTTGATGCGCTTCAATCCCGGCCACACGACTGCTTCGGTGTCGGCTTCCATCAGGTCATGGTTGATGCGCGCGAAGGCTTCCGTGCCGCCTTTGGAGACGTTCGGGATCGCGTCCTTGATGAGACTGCGCGCGTGCGCTTTCAGGTGCTGCGGCACCGAGTCTTCGAGGTCGAGGACGATGAAATCGCAGCCTCGCGTCCACGCCTTGTCGATGAAGCGCGCGGTCACCACGGGCATGGTGAGGCCTGAGCGGCGGACTTTGCGGCTCATGCGTAAGCCTTGTTGAGTGCAGCGACCTGATCGGCCTTGAGGCACATCGCGCCTTTGAAGCCGATCGCGCGGCCGCGATAACCCGCGTCATAGGTGTTCTCCGGCGTCGCCAGCAGACCGCGGGCCGGAGCGCGCCACCACGCGCCTATCGGCGGCACGCCAGCCGCACCCGCGACGATCACCAGGCGCTGCATGAGGTACGGCATCAGGTGTATCTCGCCGCTGGGCTCGGGCCGCAGGTCCATGACCAGGTCGGCACGTCCGAGAGTCGCGCCGCACACGCGCGGGCTGGCGTGCAGGATGTCGTAGGCGGCGTGATTGCCTTGGGCGGTCTCGAGCGCAGGCACGATTCCCACGCTGTCCGCGGCCATCTCACGCTCGGTTTCGAAGCACGCGATGAGCGCTGCGGCCTCCGCGATCTGCTCGGCGGATTCGGCGCGCGACACGACGACGCCCGCGAGGCCCGGCCACACCGCAGCTTCGAGGTCGGCGCCGAGGAATTGCGGGTCGATCTGCGCGAACACTTCGGAACCGCCCGCGCGTGCCGCGATGATCGCCGCGCGCACCGCCTGCCTCGCCGCCGGTTTGTCTTGCTCCGCGACGAGCTCGACGAGATCGAGCACGATCACGTCGGCGCCCGATTTCGCTGCGCTCGCGACGTCGCTGGAGCGCGAGGCCGGTACGAGCAGCCATGAACGGCGGGACGTTTTGCCTTGTGTCATCTGGACGCGTTGCATCCTGCTAATACCTTCATGTCATCTCCCGAAGCCGTACAAGGCTTCGGGATTCGCTACGAGGATGCGGTTGCGCATCGCCTCATCGGGCGCCCATTCGGCGAGGAGATCGAAAAGCACTGCGTCGTCCGGATCGGCGGTCGGAGTGGGATGCGGCCAGTCGCTGCCCCACACCAGGCGCTCCGGCGCGGCTTTCACGTAGGCCTGCGCGACGCGTGTCGCTTCCGGGTAGGCCGGCGGGCCGATCTGCGTATTCAGGTAAGCGCCCGAGAGCTTGAGCCACGCCTTGCGCGCATCGAGCATGCCGCGAATCACGCCATACGCCGGGTGCGCGGTGCCCTCCCCGGGCGGGAGCTTGCCGAGGTGATCGAACACGACAGGTGTCGGCAGGCGCCGCAGCATGTCCGCGTTCCCGGCGATCTGGTCGGCTTCCATGTTGAGCTGCACGTGCCAGCCGTAATCGGCGATGCGTTTCGCGAGTGGCTCGATCATGTCGATCGAGACCACCGCGGTTTTCGGATTGGCGACGGTGAATCGAATGCCGCGGATGCCGCCCTGGTTCAACCGTTTCAGCTCGTCATCGGTGACATTGGGGCGTATGACCGCGACGCCTCGCGCATCAGCGATGCCGAGCTTCCGGATGCCGTCCAGCGTGACGGCGTTGTCGGTGCCGTAATTGCGCGGCGTGACGATGACGACGCGCGAGGTGCCGATGCGCTTCTGGAGCAGCCGGTAATCGGCTACGGTCGAATTCGCCGGCTTCGAGACCGCCGGAGGAAAGGCCGGGTCGTAGATGTGGATGTGGCAATCGGCGGCGTTCGCCGGCGCTTTGATCCTGGGCGGCTCGGTTCCCGCCGAGTTCGGAACAGGCTCCATTTTCCGCCTCAGGTGCGTACGCGCGGAACGGTCACGCCGACGAGCGTGTCGCGGGTGAGGATGTCGGCCAGCCGGTCTTCGCTCCAGCCTTCGGTGCCCTGCGGGCGCATCGGGATGACGACGTAGCGCATGTCGGCGTTCGAATCGTGCACCCGCACCGTGACGTTGTCGGGCAGCTCGGTGCCGAACTCCTTCAGCACCGCGCGCGGCTCGAACACCACGCGCGAGCGGTAGCTGCGGCTCTTGTACCAGGTCGGCGGCATGCCCAGCAGCGCGCGCGGGTAGCACGAGCACAGCGTGCACACGATCACGTTGTGCACTTCGGGGGTGTTCTCAACCGCGATCAGGCGATCGGCTTCGAGGTCGACGCCCATTTCGGTGCACGCGGCCTTGCCATCGTCGAGCAAACGCTTCCTGAAATCGGGATCCGCCCAGGCGCGCGCCACCACGCGGGAGCCCCGATACGGAAATTCCTCCTCGTACTGCTCCATCCTGCGCGTCACCTGCCCGGCCGTGATCACGCCTTTGGCTTCGAGGATTTCCTGCATCGCGCGGCTCATGATCGCGAATTCCGAGGGCGGGCCCTCGTCCTCCCCGCCAACCGGCGCGTGATCGTCGTGGCTGTGGTCGTGGTCGCCGTGATCGTGGGCGTACTTTTTCGCTGCGTAGTAATCGACGCGGGAATCGGTCATGTCCTGCCTCCTGTATCGCTCGCCGGCTCCAGCCAGTGCTCGAATATTTCCATTTCGATCAGATCGCGCGCGGAGCCCCGGTATCGCGGCCACACCTCCTTCTGCACGAAGCGCACGCGATACAGCACCTTCTTCGGCTCGCCGTCGAAACCGTACGCAAGCTCTTCCGGGTTGGGGAAAGCGCCGCAGATGCGCTCGATCGTCCCGGCCTTGCCGCGTATGTAATGCGGCGTGCGCCGATGGCCCGGCGGAAAGCTGTGCTTCACGCGCACCGCGTCGCCGACCTCGAAGCGATGGCCCGGCGCCGGGGTGTAAGTCGAGGGATGGCGCGGCTGCGCGCTTCCCGTCTCTCCGCCTGCCGCGCTCATGGTTGCGCCGCTTTCTGCTTCAACGGCGACTCCATTTCGTCGGGAACGTCGAAGCGCGCCCGCACTTCGTCCATCTTGGCTTTGAGCTCCTGCTCGGTCATGTAGCCTTTCTCGATCATGAGCGTGCGCAAGGCGGAGGTCGTGATCTCGAAATACTGGAGCTTCGAATAATCGCGCAGGTCTTCGGCGGCGCGGCGAAGCTCGTCTCTTTTAACGATGCCTTTGCCCGAGAGCGTGGAGCGCAGAGCGTTCGCCTGGCGCTCCCAGAACTTCATGCCGTGATCGACGACGTCGACGGGCCCCGCTTTCCTGCCGCCGATGTCCTGCGGGCCTCGGTTCGTATGCTTTTCGGCCATTTCGTCTACTCCATTCGGGGTTTCGAGTTTAGCTTTCGCGCGAGCCATCGTCACCAGCGGCCTCGGCCTTGGTGAAGCAGGGGCCCCGGGGGGCGGCATGGGGCTGCCGCCGGAGGAGCAGTGCTAGACTGATATTTTCGAAGACAGCGGGTGGGCTTCAGCCGATGGCCGATATCTTCGTGAGCTACGCCAGCCCCGATCGCGACGTTGCGTTTCGCATCTGCCGCTCGTGGCGCGATCAAGGCGATCGGCAATCCCGGCGCGGCGCCGGTGCGCTCCACCGTGCCGGCTCCCCCGCGGTGAGGCCGAATTGACGGCGAACACGATGTAACCCTCGAGGAGCGAGGCGATCGGCGTGAAATCGGCCGGCGTGAGCGTGCTCGCGCCGATGATGTGGTTGCTGAGGATGCCGCTGGTGGCGATCAGCAGATAGTGCGGGTCCCCCGCGCGCTGGACGACGTAGGTATGCGCGATGCTTCCGCCGCCGCCCGGCTTGTTGACCACGGTGAGCGTGGCGTTCACCAGCTTGTGTGCGGCGAACACGCGCTCGAGCGTGCGCGCGGTCTTGTCGTTGCTTCCGCCCGGCGCCGACGCGGCGACGATCTCGACGTTCTTCTGCGGCGACCAGCTCTGCGCCCCAGCGACGGCGGCGGCGAGCCCCAGCGCGAGCGCGATCAGACAGCGTAGCGTGTGCATGGCGGTCTTCGTAGCGTCCGTTCCTTCGGCTCTCTCTCGAAACGCTTCGTCGCCTCGAGCCGGCGCCCGCGTATCGTTAGATGAACGACAGGGCGAGGAACGCGACGCCGGCGACTGATAGCGCCCCACCCACCGCGCCCGCGGTCTGGAACGCCGGTTTGATGCGGTGGATGTAACGCGCGGCGGCGAAAGCCGCGAGCACGATTGCGAGCTGTACCAGCGTGAAGCCGGCGAGATAAGCGACGAGCGGCGTCGGCTCGGCGCCGACGATGGCTTCACCGTACGCGTAGCCGTGGACGATTCCGCTGATTCCGAAAAACACCGCGGCCGCGTTGCTCTTGAGCAGCGCGCTGCCGCGGAGGATGAGGATTCCGAGCAATAACAGGCTCGCGGCCACCCAGGCGTCGGGATACGCGAGCGTAGCCTTGTAGAGATGTATCACGGTGCCGCCGATCGTTCCGGCGAGAAACGCGGCCACGCTGCCCGCCTTGCGCCCGAAGTAATAGCAGGCAACACCGATCGCAATCACGAAGAGGAAGTGATCGAGCCCGATGACCGGGTGCGCGAGGCCCGAGACCAGACCTTCGAACAGATTGCCCGGCAGCGCGTTGTCCATGGCGTGATGCGCGTGCGCGTGCAGCGGCACTGCGGCCGACAGCGCGAGCGCGCGCGCCCAGGTGCGTGTCTTCATCTCAGTATCCCCCCGATGGTGTTCGTGCCCGCGTACGCGAGCGCCCCAAGAATAGCATTTCGTCAAAGCCGCGGCGCGAGCGGCAGGGCTCAGGCGCCGCCCTTCTTCCCGACGTGCGGCGTCTGTACGGGATCGA
>CAZULX010000195.1:0-4363 GCA_964621335.1 uncultured Streptomycetaceae bacterium | reverse complement strand
TCGTCGAGCTGCGCCGGGGCTACGTCGTGAAGATCCGCGCGGCGAACCGCGGCGACACGACAGCCGCGAACGTCACCGTGGAAGGCGAGCTCAAAGGCGCCTCCGGCATCGCCGAGACGAGCGCGGCCACTTTCCAGTACCTGCCGCCGGATTC
Organism: uncultured Streptomycetaceae bacterium; assembly: GCA_964621335.1. Lineage (GTDB taxonomy): Bacteria > Pseudomonadota > Gammaproteobacteria > Burkholderiales > SG8-41 > JAQGMV01. Next base: position 4,209 of record CAZULX010000195.1, on the reverse strand, counting down.
GGAGCGCCGGGGCGGCCTCTACTTCACGAACGACCCGCGCAGGCACGAGCTCACCCTCAAGCCGAAAGGTTACGAGGCGCCCTGACGCGGGCCGCACCGCCCCTCGCCGCGGGACAGAGCCGCCCGCGCACGCATGGAAAAAGGGCCGATTGACGGCGTGCGCCGCCGTTCCTACAGTCGGCGGTGGAAATACGCACAGGGGAGGTTTCCATGTTCGAAGGCACCGGCAAGCCGCTGACCGATGCGGGTATGCGCGAGGCGACCGACAGCCTCTCGCTCGACCTGCCGACGTTGTGGGCCGTGATACGCGTCGAGACCAGCGGCGCGGGCTACTTTAAGAACCGCCAGCCCAAAATCCTTTACGAGCGGCACATCTTTCACGCGCGCACCAACGGCCGCTTCGATGCCCAGGCCCCGGGCGTGAGCAATTCCAAAGCAGGCGGATACACAGGCGGGGCGAGCGAGTACCAGCGGCTCGCGCAAGCCGTGGCGCTCGAACGCAAGGCCGCGCTCGAAAGCGCCTCGTGGGGCCTCGGCCAGGTGATGGGCTTCAACGCTTCGAGCGCCGGATTCGCGAACGTCGAAGACCTGGTGCGCGCGATGTGCGAGTCGGAGGACCGGCAATTCGGCGCGATGCTCGCCTTCATCGATCACGAGGGCCTCGCCGGCTTTCTCCAGGCGCAAGACTGGCGCAAGTTCGCGCGCCGCTACAACGGGCCGGCTTTCGAGAAGAACAAGTACGACGTCAAGCTGAAGGATGCGCACGCGGAATTCACCGCGCGCGGAACGCCCGACCTGCGCGCGCGGGCGGCGCAGCTCTACCTCACCTATCTCGACTACAACCCCGGCGGCATCGACGGCATGTTCGGGCAGCGCAGCGAGCGCGCGCTCAAGGAGTTCCAGGAAGACGAAGGCATGGCGCCCGCGACGGGCAGGCTCGACGACGCGAGCTTCGATCGGCTCGAGAAAAAAGCGATTCCGTAACGCTCGGCGGCGCAGCGCGGGCCCGGTTTTTGCGACGGCACCTTCCGTCATCCACCGGAAGGAAAACGTCATGCTCTATACGATCGCCCTTGTCCTGCTCGCGGTGTGGTTCCTCGGCCTCATGCTCGACCTGGTCGGCGGCGTCATCCACATCCTGCTCGTGATCGCGGCCGGCGTACTGATTTACCGCCTGGTGACCGGCAAAAAAGCCGCGCCGTAACGCGGCGGCTGCGCCGGCGGGCTACATCTCAAGCTTCGGCCGCGGTAACCGGGAGCCCGGCCCGGTACCCATGCGGTTCAGCTTGTCGTCGACCTGTCCGACGTGCGCGGCGAGCGTGCGCGCCGCGTCGTCGAGGCTTTTCGCCACCGCATGCTCGAGCGCATCGGTGCGGTTGAGGAGCTCCGCGCGCGAAGCTTCGACCGCCGCGCGGAGCCGCGTCGATTCCTGCTCGAGCTGGGTCGCGAGCGCGGTGAAGCGCGAGGCCTCGGCCTTGTCCGCGAGCTCGCGCTGCGCTTCGAGCTCCTTCAGGTGGCGCCGCGTCTCGACCAGCGCCGTGGTGCGTATCGAGAGCGCATACACCGCGCACAGCACCACGAACGCGAGCGTCGTGAAGAGCAGGATCAGGCCGAGCGAGCCCTGCACCGTGAACGCCAGCAAGTTGATCGACGCGGGCTCCACGAGCAGCGACCAGTTCGCGATCGCGAAGAACCCCAGCAGCACGAGCGCGACCAGCGTGACGATGCCGAGGATCTTCATGGCGCCGCTCCGCGCGCGATGAGCGGCGGTGGGTCTCCGGGGGCGCGGCCGGGCGTCGGCGGCTCCTCCACCGGCACGACGGGATCCATGTCCGGAGGCACGGGGGCCGGCACCCCAGGCCCGTCGGGCCCGGGCTCCGTGTTGGGATTCGGTTCGGGTGTGTGCATCGCAAGCCTCCTTCGAGTGGGTCGCCGCCTGCTGCAAGCTGCGAGCCGGAACGCCCCGACAGGCAGCATAAAAGCTGTATCCAAGGTCCACACCCGATAAAAGCATTGGTGACGGCGCGCAGCGCGTGGCATAAGATCGGCCATGTTCGAAGGAAAACGCACCCGGTTCGAAGCGCTCGTGCGCGCCTATTCCGCCGAGCTCTACCGCTACGCGTACTGGCTCTGCCGCGACCGCTTCGGCGCCGAGGACCTGGTGCAGGAGACGTTTGCGCGCGCGTGGACGAACCTCTCGGCGCTCCGCGACGAGCGCGCCGCCAAGAGCTGGCTCTACACGATATTGCGCAACGAGCACGCGCGCCTGTTCGAGCGCATGCGCCTGCCGATCGCCGACGACGAGGACCTCGACAGCCTCGCCGACTCGCGGCTCGGCAACGTACACGACGCGCTCGAGATGCGAGAGGCCCTGCACGCCCTGCCCCCGGGCTACCGCGAGCCGCTGCTGCTCCAGGTGCTGGGCGGATTCACCTGCGACGAGATCGCCTCGATGTTGGAGCTCTCGAGCGGCGCCGTGATGACGCGCCTCTCCCGCGCGCGGCTCGTGCTGCGCAGGCAGCCCGGGCTTGCGGACGGCGCGGAGGCCGCGGCATGAGCATGAACTGCCTCGCTTTCAGGCGCCTCCTGCTCGCCGCGCCGCGCGAGCGCACGCCCGCGCAGCAGACGCATCTCCAGGGCTGCGCGGACTGCGCGCAGCTCGCCACCGACCTCTCCGCGCTCGACCGCAAGATCGGGCGCGCCCTGCGCCTGCCCGTGCCCGACGGCCTCGCCGACCGCATCCTCCTGCCGCACCTGCGCATGCGGCGCTGGCATTACGGTGCCGCGGCCGCCGCGCTGGCGGCGGCGATCGCGCTCGCACTCATGCTTCCCGGGATGATCGACCCCGACGAGACCGCGCTCGCGGCCGACGCCGTCGGTCCCACGCACCCCGCCGTGGCGGCGATCTCGATGGTCGTGGAGCAGGAGCCGGCGCTCCTCAAGGAAGGCCGCACCGGCGACCCGCTGGTGATGGAGCAGAAGCTCAAGCACCTCGGGCTCGAGCTCAAGAAATCGGACGTCTCGATCCGCTATATCGGCCAGTGCGAGATCGGCGGCGCCGCCTGCGACCACCTCGTGCTCGTCACCCCCGAAGGCCACGCGAGCGTGATCCTCATGGCGGGCGGGCACCCGTCCGCGCGCGTGCTGGTCGCCGACCGGCGCATGACCGCCCTCCTGAGCCCCGCCCCCACCGGCGCCTACATCGTGGTCGCCGAGTCCCCCAAAGCCGTCAAGCGCGCCCGCAGGCTCTTCGTCAACGGCTGACCCCCCGAAAAAATTTTTTTCGCGGCGGCTGTAAGGTTTCACCGAGTACCCCGGTCTTTAGTGGCAGGAACCACAACCACGAGCGGGGGTGAACCATGTACACCATAGGCAAGCTGGCGCGGCGCGCGCAGGTCAATCCTGACAGCATCCGCTTCTACGAGCGCCAGCGGCTGGTCTTTCCGGCCACCAAGACCGACGCCGGCTACCGGCTCTACGACGACGACGCGGTGCGCCGCATCGCCTTCATCAAGCACGCCCAGCGCTGCGGCTTCTCCCTCGCTGAGATCGGCGGGCTCCTGGAGATGCACGGCGCGGACGCCGCGGCGCGCGACGAGGCCTACCGGCTCGCGGTCGGAAAGCAGGCCGAGATCGCCAAGACCATCGCCGCCCTCGAAGCGATGTCGGACGCACTCTCCCAGCTCGTCACCGCGTGCGACGAGGGCACGACCCACGCGCCGGACGGCGTGAGCCCCCTCCTCACCGCGCTCGAAACCGGCATCTCGCAGCAGGCGCTGCGCAGGCCGATGGCGCCGGTCTCGCGGCGGGTCCAAGGCCGGCTCGACGCCTGAAAACGGTTCAACCCTAGGCGGACAGGAGCCTCTACCTCCCTTGGAGGCTTCTGGCTTTCAAGGCCCGGTCTCTCACGAGGCCGGGCCTTTTTTTATTTCGTCGACGGGCCGCATTGGACTAGGCCATCGCGCGGCGCCCCCTCTTCCCACCCGGCAGGTATGCTCGATCCGCTGCCGAGACTTGCCGACACGATTGCCAAACAGGGGGGATGGCCGATGACCACCGCGGGATACGTGCTTACGGGTGATGCAAAGCAGATCGCCAGGTTCAACACCGAGGTGATGAAGAAAGCAGGATTGCACCTGGGCGTCGTAGTTCATCCCACGTCGTCCCAGCGCGGCTTCATCAGCGCCGGTATATACAAGCAGGTACAGG
>CAZULX010000194.1:0-3709 GCA_964621335.1 uncultured Streptomycetaceae bacterium | reverse complement strand
GACCTCGCCTATGCCGACATCGTCTTCGACGGATACCAGGCGCCGTCGATACTGCAGGTGCCCGGCGCGCGCGAAGTGGCGGTCGAGTTCTTCACGATGTCGAAGAGCTACAACATGGCGGGATGGCGCGTGGGTTACATGGTGGGAAATCGCGAGCTCGTGACCGCGCTCGCGCGCATGAAGAGCTATCACGACTATGGCACGTTCACCCCGATCCAGGTCGCTTCGATCATCGCGCTCGAAGGCCCGCAGGAGTGCGTGGAGGAGGTGCGCACGAGCTACCAGCGGCGGCGCGACGTGCTGTGCAGCGGCCTGCACGCGGCGGGATGGAAAGTGCCGATTCCCAAAGCGACGATGTACGTATGGGCGCCGATACCGGAAGCTTACAAGGCGCTCGGCTCGCTCGAATTTTCGAAGAAGCTCCTGATCGAGGCCAAGGTGGCGGTCGCGCCGGGTACCGGCTTCGGCCACTACGGCGACGGGCACGTGCGCTTCGCCATGATCGAGAACGAGGCCCGCACCCGCCAGGCGGTGCGGTGCATCCGCGACATGCTGAAAAGAGACGGCTATGGGAGCGCCCTGTGAAACCGATCAACGTAGGACTGCTGGGAATCGGAACCGTCGGCGGCGGCGCGTATACCGTGCTCAGGCGCAACCAGGAGGAGATCGGGCGCCGCGCCGGTTGCTCGATCACGATGAAAGTGGTGGCCGACAAGGACCTGGAAAAAGTTCGCAGCATCGTCGGCGAGCGCGCGCTGGTGACCGACAATGCGTTCGAGGTCGTGGACAACCCCGACATCGACATCGTGGTGGAGCTGATCGGCGGCACCGGTGTCGCGCGCGAGCTCATCCTGAAAGCGATCGCGAACGGGAAGCACGTCGTCACCGCCAACAAGGCGCTGCTGGCGCAGCACGGCAACGAGATATTCGCAGCGGCTCGCAAAGCCGACGTCATGGTCGCTTTCGAAGGCGCGGTCGGCGGCGGCATTCCGATCATCAAGTCGCTGCGCGAAGGACTCACCGCGAACCGCATCGAATGGATCGCCGGCATCATCAACGGCACGAGCAATTTCATCCTGTCCGAGATGCGCGACAAGGGCGCGAGCTTCGCCGACGTGCTCGCCGAAGCGCAGCGGCTCGGTTATGCCGAGACCGATCCCACTTTCGACATCGAAGGCATCGACGCCGCGCACAAGCTCACGATCATGGCGGCGATAGGATTCGGCATTCCGATGCAGTTCGGCGCTGCGTACATCGAAGGCATATCGAAGTTGACGCGCGACGACATCCGCTATGCCGAGGAGCTCGGCTACCGCATCAAGCTCCTCGGCATCGCCAAGCGCAAGGCGAAAGGCATAGAGCTGCGCGTGCACCCGACGCTCATACCCACGCGGCAGCTCATCGCCAACGTCGAAGGCGTCATGAACGCGATCCTCGTCAAAGGCGACGCGGTCGGGCAGACGATGTATTACGGGGCGGGCGCGGGCGCCGAGCCTACGGCCTCGGCTGTGGTCGCGGACCTCGTCGACGTCGCGCGCATGATGACCGCCGACCCCGAGCACCGTGTGCCGCATTTCGCCTTCCAGCCCGACCAGCTCTCGAGCGTGGCCATCCTTCCGATCAGCGAAGTGGAGACCTCGTACTACTTCCGCATGCGGGTCCAGGACAAGCCCGGCGTGCTCGCGGACGTGACCCGCATCCTGGCCGACTCGAGCATCTCGATCGACGCGATGGTGCAGAAGGAGCCGCACGAAGGCGAGGAGCAGGTCGACATCATCATGCTGACGCACCTGACGGTGGAAAAGAACGTCGATGCGGCGCTCGCGAAAATCGAAGCCTTGCCGGTGGTCGCCGGCAAGGTCACGCGGATCCGGCTGGAACACTTCAACTAATGTATCTCGGACTCATAGAGACCTACCGCGACCGCCTTCCGGTCGACGCTGCAACGCCCGTCGTTTCTCTCAGCGAAGGCAATACGCCGCTGATCGAGCTCCGGAACCTGCCGCGGCTCGTCGGCACGAACGTGCGAATCTACGCCAAGTTCGAAGGATTGAATCCCACGGGCTCGTTCAAGGACCGCGGGATGACGATGGCCGTCACCAAAGCCGTCGAAGCCGGCGCGAAAGCGATCATTTGCGCGTCCACCGGCAACACCTCGGCATCGGCGGCGGCCTACGCCGCGCGCGCGGGAATCGCGTGCTTCGTGCTGATTCCCGAAGGCAAGATCGCGCTCGGAAAGCTTTCGCAGGCGATGATGCACGGCTCGGTGGTGATCCAGATCCGAGGCAATTTCGACGACGGCATGCGCCTGGTGCAGCTCGCCGCGGAGAGCATGGGCGTCGCGCTCGTCAATTCGATCAACCCGTTCCGGCCGCAGGGCCAGAAGACCGTCGCTTTCGAAATCGTCGAAGCGCTCGGCGATGCGCCGGATTACCACGCGCTCCCCGTGGGCAATGCCGGGAATATCGGCGCGCACTGGGCGGGCTACAGCGAGGCTGCATGCGAAGAGACGCTCGCGTGCGCCTACTGCAATGGCAAGTGCCCTTTCCATCGCGTGAAGATCGCCACGCGGCGTCCGGTCATGCTCGGTTACCAGGCCTCGGGCGCGGCGCCCATCGTGCGCGGCAGGCCGGTGGAGAACCCGGAGACCATCGCCACCGCGATACGCATCGGAAACCCCGCCTCGTGGCAGCTCGCGGTGACCGCCCAACGCGAGTCGGGCGGCTGGTTCGGCGAATGCACCGACCCGGAAATCCTGCACGCGCAAAAGCTGCTTGCGCAGACCGAAGGCATATTCTGCGAGCCTGCGTCGGCGATATCGCTCGCGGGGCTTCTGAAAGACCTCGAGGCGGGCAGGGTAGGCGCGGGCAAGACGATCGTCTGCACGCTCACCGGCCACGGTCTCAAGGACCCCGACACCGCCATTGCCCAGTGCGTCAAACCGCAGACGGTAGACGCGGAGCTTGTAGAGATCGAGCGGGTGATCCGCGCTGCGCTGAAAAAGTGATGACTACCGAAAGAGTGATTAAAAGGAGTGATGAGAAGGGGTTGTGAAAAAAACGGGTGACAAACAACCCCTTCGGTAGTCATCACTCTTTGCGATAGCCCCATCACTCCTTCGGTAGTCATCACTCCTTGCGGTAGCTCGTCGCTCTTTGCAATAGCCCTAAGAAAACCGCATCGACAGATCCACCGCCTCGACGTCCTTTGTCAGGCTGCCGATCGAAATCCGGTCGACGCCGGTTTCTGCAACGGCCCGCACGTTGTCGAAGGTGATTCCCCCCGACGCCTCCAGTTCCGCCCGGCCCGCGGCGAGCTCGACCGCAGCCCGCATCTCATCGGCGCTCATGTTGTCGAGGAGGATCATCAAAGCGCCGGCGGCGAGCGCCTCCTCGAGCTGCACCCTGGTTTCCACCTCGACCTGTATCCATACGCCTGCGGGCGCCACCTTGCGCGCTGCTTCGAGCGCCCGCGTGACTCCGCCCGCGGCCGCGATGTGGTTCTCTTTGATCAGCATCCCGTCGTAGAGCCCGAGCCGGTGGTTCATCCCGCCGCCGGTGCGCACTGCGTACTTCTGTGCGAGCCGCAGCCCGGGGATCGTCTTGCGCGTATCGACGATGCGCGCGCGCGTGCCGGCGACCGCGTCCACGTAACGCCGTGTCTTCGTCGCGACCGCCGAAAGCGTCTGCAGGAAGTTGAGCGCGGTGCG
>CAZULX010000193.1:0-2503 GCA_964621335.1 uncultured Streptomycetaceae bacterium | reverse complement strand
CTGCTGAGGCGTGAGCCAGCCCGTGTCCGCGACCGTGAGGCGCTCGACCAGAGGCAGCGCCGCCGCACCGCCGCCGAACGCAACAGCCCCGACGACGAGAAAGCGCGTGACGAGCTCGATGATTTCAACCATCGCCGCGCTCTGCGGCGAAAAGTGCGCCGACGAGACCTGCACCCACGACCACGAGCACGGCGTGCACGAAGAAGCCCAGAACCGCGCCTGCGATCAGCACCGCAACCAGCAGGGGACTTTTCGCTTCACTGCGGGCGAGCCGCCACATCGCCGCGGCGATCAGGCCGACGACGGCCACCTGGATCCCGTTCAGGGCGCCTTCGACCCACGGTTGATCGGGAAGCGCCAGCGAGCCGGCCGCGACCGCGATCATGAGCAGAGTCGCGGGCGCGATGTAGGCGACGGCCGCGACCAACGCGCCGGGCCAACCGCGCATGCGCCAACCCAGATAGGCCACCACTTGTATGCCCGTCGAGCCCGGAAGTGCTTTCGTGAACGCCAGCGCCTCACTGATCTCGCTTTGTTGCAACCACTTGCGCCGGTCGACCAGGCCGCGTTGGAGCATCGCGAGGGTTGCGCCCAGCCCGCCGAAGGCGAGAGCACCCAGGCGGAAGAGCTCGCAGCCGACCGTGAGCAGCGCCGGTTTTTCTTCCCGAGTGGCTTTCATCGCGCCTCCCTCATCTCAAATAGATGCGATTCGCATATCGTGCATACTATTGGCAAATGACGTCGGTCCGCTGATGATTGTGCTCGTACGGCACGGGTGACGACGTAAGAATCGTTTCCGTACCCAAGGCTTGCATCGCATGAGGACACCTTATGGCCGCAGCTGAATCGTATTCCGGGCAGGAACGCTGCACTCGCGATCGCATCGCGGGCATCCAGCTGCGTCGCCGGCAGAAGCGGCTCGCTGCCGAGGCCGAGGAGCGGCGCAAGGCCCACAACGGCTTCGATATCGCCGCGGCCCTCGAGCTGCACCTGGACGAGATCACGACACGGCGGGGAATGATCGGACTGCTCGAATCCTGGCTGCACGAAGCCAGGCAGAGCGACGCAACCGAGCGCAATGACAACTACGTGCGGGCGCTCGAGGACGCGATCAAGGTGATGACGACGGCGCCCGATCCGATCAGCGCGATCGCGGTGCTGCAACGCACGTCGGGCTAAGCGCCGCCGTCATCCGGCAGCGCGGCCTCGCTCGCATAGGCCGCCACCGGCGGGCACGAGCACATCAGGTTCCGATCGCCGTAAGCGTTGTCGACGCGGCTGACCGGCACCCAGTATTTGAATCGTCTGAGCGAAGGTACCGGGAAAGCGGCTTCGGCGCGCGTGTAGGGGTGATTCCAGTCTTCCGCAGCCACCATCGCCGCGGTGTGCGGCGCGTGGATGAGCGGATTGTCGCCGCGACTTACGCGGCCTTCGGCGATCGCATCGATTTCCCGCCGGATCGCGATCATCGCCTCGATGAAGCGGTCGAGCTCCTGCTTGGCTTCCGATTCGGTCGGCTCGACCATCAAAGTGCCGGCGACGGGAAACGAGAGTGTGGGCGCGTGGAAGCCGTAATCGATCAGGCGCTTCGCCACGTCCTCCGCCGACACGCCGCTCGCCTCCTTCAGCGGCCGCAGGTCGAGGATGCATTCGTGCGCCACATAGCCGTTGCGTCCGGTATACAGCGTCCGATAGTGCGGCGCGAGCTTCCTCGCGACGTAATTGGCATTGAGCAGCGCCACCTGTGTCGCGCGGCGCAGCCCTTCCCCGCCCATCAGCGTGATGTACATCCAGGAGATCGGCAGGATGCTCGCCGACCCGAAGTCCGCCGCGCTCACCATGCCGGCGCCGCCGTCGGCGCCGAGACGGCCCGGCAGATACGGGGCGAGATGCGACTTCACCGCAAGCGGCCCGACGCCGGGGCCCCCGCCGCCGTGGGGGATGCAGAACGTCTTGTGCAGATTGAGGTGAGAGACGTCGGAGCCGAACTGCCCGGGTTTGGCGAGGCCGACGAGGGCATTCATGTTGGCGCCGTCGGTATAGACCTGCCCGCCGTGGCGGTGCACGGTCTCGCAAAGCTCGACGATAGCCTCCTCGAACACGCCGTGCGTCGACGGATAAGTCACCATCAGGGCGGCGAGCCGGTCGCCGTGCTGCTCGGCTTTCGCGCGCAGGTCGGCCAGGTCGACATTGCCTTCGCGATCGGTCTTCACTCCGACCACCTGCATGCCGGCGAGCTGCGCCGAAGCCGGATTGGTGCCGTGCGCGCTTTCCGGGATGAGGCAGATGTTGCGGCGCGCCTCTCCCCGGGCGCGGTGGTAGGCGCGTATCGCGAGCAGTCCCGCATATTCGCCCTGGCTTCCCGCGTTGGGCTGCAGCGACATTCCCGGAAAGCCGGTGATCTCGGAGAGCGCCTTCTCCAGCTCTTCGAAGATCTTCGTGTAACCCTCCGCCTGCGCGCGGGGCGCGAAGGGGTGCAGCCGTCCGAACCCGGGGAAGGTCA
>CAZULX010000192.1:0-3657 GCA_964621335.1 uncultured Streptomycetaceae bacterium | reverse complement strand
ACACGCTGCATAGCGTGGCTTGCCTGCGGCAGGATCGCCGACTGCTCGAGCCGAGGTTTGCGCGAACGTCGGATGGCTGCTCAACCACGCCTGAAACGCGCTCTCTTCTTCCACTACGAGCTTGCCGCGCATGGTGAAATGCGCAATGCCACATAATTCTTCGCAGAGGATGTCGAATTTCCCGGTCCGGGTGGGGTTGAACCAGAAGTAGGTGACCAGGCCCGGCACCAGATCCATCTTGACCCGGATCTGTGCCACCGAGAAGTTGTGCAGGACGTCTTTGGAGCGGAGCAGCACCTTGACGGGTCTGTCGATGGGAAGATGCAACTCGGGGCTCGCTACCAGGACATCATCCTGTCCGTTGGGATCCTCGGGATTCATGCCAAACGGGTTAGCATCGCTGATATACCGGGCATCGACGGTACCGAGCTTGCCGTCTTTCCCGGGGAAGCGAAAGCTCCAGTGCCACTGCTGTCCCACGGCCTCCACTACCGCCGCGTCTTCCGGGACCTGGATGATGTTCGCCCATACGAACAAGCCGGGGGCCAACATGGCGGCGACGCCCACCGTGGTCAATCCGGTGAGCCACCATTCCAGCTTCTTGTTCTCGGGCTCGTACGCCGCCCGTCTGCCCTTCCGGTAACGGTAGCGGATCACGGCATAAGCCATGAACAAATTGATGGCGACGAAGACAAACCCCGTGACCCAGAACGTGATGTTGATCGTGTCGTCGATCGTGCCCCAATTGGAGGCGATCGGCGTCAGATACCACGGGCTCAGGAAGTGAAACAGGACCGAGCCGACGATCAGTAATATCAATACGATTGCTGTGACCATAGTTAGCGGTGGCCCCGGTTGATTGGACGAAAACTCGTACGCATTGTCGATCCAACGGCCCTTGCCGTCCATGCCGATCCGGATGCCCTGGATTGCAGTGGCGGGATGCATAGGCTAAGCGGCTTTTCGCTGCTCAGCAACACTGCTCCTTGATTTCCGCCCCAAGGCGAGCGGGAATCCACAGATCGCGATGACTTTCCAATGCGGCAGAAATGCTTCCCGCCCTCCAGGTAACCAACGGCGTCGGGCTCAAAAAAAGCGCCGCACTCGTGGTGCGGCGCTCTCTCCGTACTGACGGGGACCCCCCTTGTTGTTCTCGCGCCTTGGTCTTGTTGGTTCTTCTTTGCGTTGTATTATCGGCTTATAGCCAGTAGACGAAGATGAACACGCCCAGCCACACCACGTCGACGAAGTGCCAATACCACGCGACGCCTTCGAAACCGAAGTGATGCTCGGCCCGGAAGTGACCCGCGATGCTGCGGAACAGGATCACGATTAGCATGATCGTCCCGACCGTGACGTGAAACCCGTGGAATCCCGTCAGCATGAAAAAGGTCCCGCCGTAGGCACCCATCGTGAGCTTGAGATTGAGCGCGCTGTACGCGTGTGCGTATTCGTAGACCTGGAAACCCAGAAACAGGAGGCCCAGAGCCACGGTCATTGCGAGGCCCCGGATCAACTGCGAGCGGTTGTTCTCGAGCAGACCCCAGTGCGCCCACGTGAGCGTGCCGCCCGAGGCGAGGAGGATCAGCGTATTGAGCGCCGGAATACCCATCGCCTCCATCGGCGTGAACTGTTCGGTGATGCCGGGGCCGGATACGGGCCAGCCGGGTTTGAAGCCGGGCCAGATGAGCTCCTGGCTTTCCAGCCCGCCGAGATCGGGCACCGAGATCACGCGCAGGTAGAAGAGCGCGCCGAAAAACGCGCCGAAGAACATCACTTCCGAGAAAATGAACCACCCCATCCCCCAGCGAAACGAGCTGTCCACCTGCTCGTTGAACTTGCCCCCTTCCGATTCGTGGACGACCGTGCCGAACCACCCCGCCAGCATGTAGGCGAGAACGAGCAGCCCGACGATCACGGGGTACTTGCCCCAGCCCACGCCGTTGAACCAGGCGGCCGCCCCCAATGCCATCGACAGCAATGCGAAAGATCCGCAAATCGGCCAGATCGAAGGCTCGGGGACGTAGTATCGGGTGGATTGACTCAGCATCTTGGTCTTACTCCCTCATTTCTTGCCGTCAGCCCGTGATGTAGCCGACGAGGAACACCAGGCTCATGACCAGTATCGCCGCGCCTATGAGCCCGGCGACGATCGCCTGCACCAGCGTGATCGATACCGCGTCCTTTTCGTGCGCCGAGCGCTTGCGTATGCCGAAGAACGACCAGAAGACCGCCTGGGCGACCTGTACCGGGCCTGCCTTCCGCCGCTTCCCGGTTTCCTTTTCGCCGTTCTTATAGGCGGGCGCGGTCACGATCCTCACCCCGCCTGCCCGCCCCTTCCTTCGACCTGGAAGAACGTGTACGACATCGTCACGTAGCTCACGTCTGCGGGCAGCGTGGTCTCGACCACGAACACGACCGGCATGCGGCGCACTTCGCCCGGCTGCAGCGTCTGCTGCGTGAAACAGAAGCAGTCGAGCTTCCTGAAGTGCCTGCCCGCGACCTGCGGGCCCCAGCTCGGGATGGCCTGGCCGGTGAGCACCTTGTCGGAGTTGTTGCGCACTTCGAACTCGACCTGCACCAGCTCGCCGGGATGGAAGCGCACGCTTTTTTCGACGGGCGTGAAAGTCCACGGCAGACCGCTGCGCACGTTCGAGTCGAACTCCATCGTGAGCGAGCGGCCGGTGTCGACCTGCGTGTTCGTCACCTTCTCCGGCCTGATGATGCTGTTCAGGCCCGTCACCTCGCACAGCTTCTTGTAGAAAGGCACCATCGCGAAGCCGAAACCGAACATGACGAGCGCGACCACGAGGAGCTTTCTCAGGGTGCTCGTGTTCTCGCGCGAGGCGCTCACCATGGCCAGTGCCTGACGATGACTCCGGCGAAGAATGCCGCCGCGACCGACAGCAGGATGAGCGCCGTCTTCGTCTTCATGCTCAGCGCGTGCTCCATAGCGGGTGCTACCTCACCACCGGCGGAGTTTCGAAGGTGTGGTACGGCGCAGGCGACGGCACCGTCCATTCGAGGCCTTCAGCGCCTTCCCACGACTTGTCGCCCGCTTTCGCCCCGCCGCGGATGCACTTCACCACGATCCACAGGAAAAGTAGCTGGCTCACGCCGAAGCCGAAAGCGCCGATGGTAGAGAGCATGTTGAAATCCGCGAACTGCAGCGCGTAATCGGGTATGCGGCGCGGCATCCCTGCAAGCCCCGTAAAGTGCATCGGGAAAAAGGCCACGTTGAAGAATATCATGGTGAGCCAGAAATGCGCCTTGCCGAGCGTCTCGTCGTACATGTTTCCGGTCCATTTCGGGATCCAGTAGTAGACGCCGCCGAAGATCGCGAAGAGCGAGCCCGCGACCAGCACGTAGTGGAAATGCGCCACCACGTAATACGTATCCTGGAGCTGGATGTCGATCGGCGTGATCGCGAGCACGAGCCCGGTGAACCCGCCCATCGAGAACACGAACACGAATCCGATCGCGAACAGCATCGGCGTCTCGAACGTGAGCGAGCCTTTCCACATCGTCGCGATCCAGTTGAACACCTTCACGCCGGTCGGCACCGCGATCAGCATCGTCGCGTACATGAAGAAAAGCTGCGCGGCGGCGGTCATCCCCACGGTGAACATGTGGTGCGCCCACACGATGAAGGAAAGG
>CAZULX010000191.1:0-4119 GCA_964621335.1 uncultured Streptomycetaceae bacterium | reverse complement strand
CAGGAGTGCGAGGCGGACCCCAGCGACCGCCGCAAGGTGATCATTCTGGGGAGCGGGCCCAACCGCATCGGGCAGGGCATCGAGTTCGACTACTGCTGCGTGCACGCCAGCTTCGCTCTCGCCGAGGCCGGGTTCGAGACGGTGATGGTCAACTGCAACCCCGAGACCGTCTCGACCGACTACGACACCAGCGATCGGCTCTATTTCGAGCCCCTGACGCTCGAGAACGTCCTCAACATCTGCCACACCGAGAAACCCGCCGGCATCATCGTGCAGTTCGGCGGCCAGACGCCGCTCAAGCTCGCGCGCGACCTCGAGGCGAACGGGGTGCCGATCATCGGAACGACGCCCGATTCGATCGACGTCGCCGAGGACCGCGAGCGATTCCAGAAGCTCCTGAACAGGTTGAAACTGAAGCAGCCGCCCAACCGCACCGCGCGCAGCGCAGCGAGGGCGCTCGCAGCAGCGCAGGAGATCGGCTATCCGCTGGTGGTGCGGCCTTCCTACGTGCTCGGCGGGCGCGCGATGGAGATCGTGCACGAGCAGGCCGACCTCGAGCGCTACATGCGCGAAGCGATCAAGGTGTCCAACGATTCGCCGGTGCTGCTCGACCGGTTCCTCAACGATGCGACCGAAGTCGACGTAGACGCCGTTTCCGACGGAACCGAAGTCATCATCGGCGGCGTGATGGAGCACATCGAGCAGGCCGGCGTGCATTCCGGCGACTCAGCGTGCTCGCTCCCCCCGTTCTCGCTGCCGGCCGCCATCCAGGACGAGCTGCGGCGCCAGACGATCGCCATGGCGCGCGCGCTCAAGGTCGTAGGGCTCATGAACGTGCAGTTCGCGATCCAGGATGGCGTCGTGTTCGTGCTCGAAGTCAATCCGCGGGCCTCGCGCACCGTGCCTTTCGTTTCGAAGGCGACGAGCCTGCCGCTCGCGAAGATCGCCGCGCGCTGCATGGCGGGAACGAGCCTCGCGGCGCAGGGGGTCACCTCCGAAATCGTGCCGCCGTACTACTCGGTGAAGGAAGCGGTCTTTCCCTTCATCAAGTTCCCCGGCGCCGATACGATATTGGGCCCGGAGATGAAATCCACGGGCGAAGTGATGGGTATCGGCAAGACGTTCGCCGAAGCTTTCCTCAAGTCGCAGATGGCGAGCGGGGAAAAGCTGCCGTCGTCGGGCAAGGTATTCCTGAGCGTCCGCGATTCCGACAAGGCCCGCGTGATCGACATCGCGAGGTCGCTGCAGACGCTCGGCTTCACGCTGGTTGCGACACGGGGCACGGCGGCCGCGATCGCGGCGGCGGGCCTGCCCGTGACGCCCGTGAACAAGGTCGCCGAAGGCCGCCCGCACATCGTCGACATGGTGAAGAACCGCGAGATCGCGCTCATCGTCAACACCGTCGAAGACCGGCGCGCCGCGATCCGCGACTCCTACGCGATACGCCGGGCGGCGCTGCAGCAGCGCGTGTCTCTTTTTACGACTCTCGCCGGCGCTCGCGCCGCGTGCACCGGGCTCGAGCAGGCGCAGGAGCTGCAGGCGTACAGCGTACAGGCGTTGCACGGAAGTCTTACGGCCACGACGGAGGCGGCTATATGAGCAAGGTGCCATTGACCGTGACGGGCGCAGAGAAAATGCGCGCCGAGCTGCAGGAGCTGAAAGGGGTTCAGCGCCCGGCAATCATCACCGCGATCTCCGAAGCGCGCTCGCACGGCGACCTCTCGGAGAACGCTGAATACGCCGCGGCCAAGGAACGCCAAAGCTTCGTCGAAGGCCGCATCGCCGAGCTCGAATCGAAGCTCTCGAACGCGCAGATCATCGACCCTGCATCGCTCGAGGCCGACGGCCGGTGCGTGTTCGGCGCCACGGTGGAGCTAGAGGACATGGACAACGGGGAAGCAGTGACCTACCAGATCGTGGGCGACGACGAAGCCGATATCAAGGAAGGCAAGATTTCGATCAGCTCTCCCATTGCGAGAGCGCTCATCGGCAAGTCGTCGGGCGACATCGCCGAAGTGCAGGCGCCGGGCGGCGTGCGCGAGTACGAGATACTGGACGTGAAGTACGTGTAGCGCGGCACCCGCCGCGCGCCGCGAACGACACGTCAGGTCTTCTGATAACTGCGCTTGGTCTTTCGCGGCGGTTTCGGCCGCGAGCGCCGCTTTACCGCTTTCTGCTTCTCCGGCGGTCCTGGACGGTAGATCACGATGATCTTGCCGATGTGCTGGACCGGTTGCGCCCCGGTCGCTTCGCAGATCTCCGATACGAGGTTTTCTCGCGTCTCGCGGTCGTCGCCGTGCACGCGTATCTTGATCAGCTCGTGGCTGGTCAAACTGGCTTCGATCTCGCGCAGCACTTCCGGTTTGAGGCCGGGCCCGCCCACCATCACCACGGGTCGCAGGTGGTGAGCGCGGGCGCGCAAGGCGCGGCGCTCGGCGGAATCGAGCTCTTTCACTTTATCGGGCGCCATCGGAAGGCAGCGTGGGGCAGGGGAGGTGGGCGCGACTTTAGCATCAAAAACGGTGCTAATCGGCCCCTATTCAGCGCCTGCAAGGGCGCGTGCCGGAGATAACCTCGGTTGATGGCCAAAACGAGCAAGGCGTGGATGCGCGAGCACGTAACGGACCCGTACGTGAAGCGCGCGAACGCCGAAGGCTACCGGTCGCGGGCGGCCTATAAACTGCAGCAGATCGCGGCGAAGGACCGGCTGTTGAAGCCCGGCTTGACCGTCGTCGATCTGGGCGCGGCGCCGGGCGGTTGGTCGCAAATCGCCGCGGAAGCCGTGGGCGCCGCGGGAAAAGTCCTCGCGGTCGATCTGCTCGAAATGGCCCAAGTCCCTGGTGTGACGGTGATTCGCGGTGATTTCAGCGACGCGGCGACGCTTCAGGCACTGGAGGAGGCGCTCGAAGGTAAGCCCGTGGACCTTGTGCTTTCGGACATGGCGCCCAATCTGAGCGGTATCGCGAGCGCGGACCAGGCGCGCGCGATGGCGCTCGCCGAGCTGGCCCTGGAATTCGCGTCGGGGCACCTGCAACCGCACGGCAGTTTCCTGGTCAAAACGTTTCAGGGCGCAGGTTACGATGAGCTGATCGCGACGCTGCGCCGTTCATTTGTCCAGCTTTTCACCCGCAAGCCCGACGCTTCCCGGAGTCGCTCGAATGAGGTCTATCTGCTCGGTAAAGTGCTCCGCCAAAAAGCCGCCTGATCGCGGGGCGGACGTGCGGGAATGGTTTAGAATTGAAGGGAGTAGGGCCGTTTCAGGCCTGAAGGAGACTGCTTGAACAACCTCATCAAGAACGTGGCCATATGGCTGGTGATCGCACTGGTCCTCATGACCGTCTTCAATCAGTTCAGCACGCGCCAGACGACGCAGAAAGCGGTCGAGTATTCCCAGTTCATCGAAGAGGTGAAGCAGGGGCGCATCGCCAAGGTCACGATCGAAGGCCGGGTCCTGAAAGGGGTCAAATCGACCGGTGAGCGCTTCACGACCTACTCCCCGTCCGATCCCTGGCTCGTCTCCGATCTGCTGAAGAACGGCGTGATCGTCGAGGCCAAGCCCGAAGAGGAGCCTTCGCTCCTCATGAACATTTTCGTGTCGTGGTTCCCGATGCTGCTGCTGATCGGCGTGTGGATCTTCTTCATGCGCCAGATGCAGGGCGGTGGACGCGGCGGCGCGTTCTCTTTCGGGAAGAGCCGCGCGCGCATGCTGGACGAATCCACCAATACCGTTACCTTTGCCGACGTCGCGGGTTGCGAGGAGGCGAAAGAGGAAGTCGCCGAGCTCGTCGAGTTCCTGCGCGATCCCTCGAAGTTCCAGAAGCTCGGCGGGCGCATACCGCGCGGCGTGCTGATGGTCGGCAATCCCGGAACCGGCAAGACGCTCCTCGCACGCGCGATCGCGGGCGAAGCCAAGGTGCCGTTCTTCAGCATCTCGGGCTCCGACTTCGTCGAGATGTTCGTCGGCGTCGGTGCGGCGCGGGTGCGCGACATGTTCGAGCAGGCCAAGAAACACGCGCCGTGCATCGTCTTCATCGACGAGATCGACGCGGTCGGGCGCCAGCGCGGCGCAGGCCTCGGCGGCGGCAACGACGAGCGCGAGCAGACGCTGAACCAGCTCCT
>CAZULX010000190.1:0-3624 GCA_964621335.1 uncultured Streptomycetaceae bacterium | reverse complement strand
CGACGGCCACCCGAAGAACGTCGTCGACATCATGCAGTCGCGCGACGATCTCTACGACTACCTCGGGTACCACGACTACGAGCAGAAGCTCGATGCGCTTTTTCAAAGGGAAAAGCGCGGGTCAAAGTAGCCCCTCCCCCTCCCCCTGACCCTCCCCCCACCCGGGGCCGGGGAGGGGAGTAACCGACGCGGCGAGCGGCGTTAGCGGTATGCGTGAAGGGTCGTAAGTCCTTAAAACTCCAAGGGTTCTGAGCGGGGAGCCGCAGAATCGTCGTATAATGGGGCGCTAATTTCCCGCGCCTCGCGATGGAGCTTTTCACTTTCGGACTGAATCACCACACGGCTCCGCTGCACGTGCGCGAGCGCGTGGTCTTTCACGCCGAAAATCTGGTGCAGGCGCTGCGTGACCTGGTCGATCGCAGGCGAGTGAAGGAAGCCGCAATCGTCTCCACGTGCAACCGCACCGAGGTTTACTGCAACACCGACGACCCGGGCGTCGCCGTGAGCTGGCTCGCCGGTTACCACCAGATGAAGCCGCGCGAGCTCGAGCCCTACCTCTACCACTATCCGCAGGCGCGCGCGGTCAAGCACGCGTTTCGGGTCGCGAGCGGACTCGATTCGATGGTGCTGGGGGAGCCGCAGATCCTCGGCCAGTTCAAGGAAGCGGTGAAAACCGCCGAAGCGGCCGGCACGCTCGGTCTGGTGCTGAACAAGCTTTTCCAGCGCACGTTTTCGGTCGCGAAAACGGTGCGCACCGAAACCGAGATCGGCGCGAGCACCGTCTCTATGGCATCGGCGGCGGTTCGGCTCGCGGAGCGTATCTATCCGACGATCGCAGGGCAGAGCGCGCTGTTCGTCGGTGCCGGCGAGATGATCGAGCTCTGTGCGGCTCATTTCGCCGCGCAGCACCCGAGGCACATCACGTTCGCCAATCGCACCGAAGCGCGCGCCCGGCAGCTCGCCGACCGCTTCCTCGGCCGCGTCATTTTGCTGAACGAGCTGCCGGCGCAGCTTCCGCTGCACGATATCGTCGTGTGCTCGACAGCCGCCCCGCTCCCGCTGATCGGCAAGGGCCTCGTCGAGAGCGCGCTCAAGGCCCGCAAGCACCGGCCGATGCTGATGTTCGACCTCGCGGTGCCGCGCGACGTCGAAGCCGAAGTCGGCACCCTCGACGATGTCTTCCTCTACACCGTCGACGATCTCGGCAAGATCGCGCACGAAGGTCTCGACCTGCGCCAGAACGCCGTGGCGCAGGCCGAGGTCATCATCGAGAATCACGTCACCGATTTCATGCACTGGCTGGGCAGCCGCGACGTCGTGCCGGCGATACGCGCGATGCGCGACGCGGCCGAGCGCTCGCGCCGCCACGAGGTCGAGCGCGCGCAGCGGCGTCTCGCGCACGGGGAGGACCCGCAGCGCGTGCTGGACGAGCTCTCGCGCGCGCTCATGAACAAGCTCCTGCATCCGCCGATGCACGCGCTCAACCACGCGGACGATGAGGAGCGCGACGCCCTCGCCGCGACATTGGCGCGACTGTACCGTGCACAGCCCGCGGAGTAAGCGATGACAGGTCATATCGCCGCAAGGCGCACAAGCGGGCTGTCGCGCCAGGAGGCGCAGCTTTGCTGCGCCTTCGGCGCGGTCTGGAGTTTATGAAATCCAGCATCGCAACCAAGTTGACGCAGCTCACCCTGCGTTTGGAAGAGCTCAATGCGCTGCTCGGCTCGCAGGACGTGACCAGCGATCTCGACAACTACCGCCGGCTGACGCGCGAGCATTCCGATATCACTCCGGTCGTCGACCTCTATCGCGCCTACCGCAGCGCCGAAGGCGATCTCAGGACGGCGCAGGAGATGGCGGACGATCCGGCCAGCCGCGATTTCGCGGAGGCCGAGATCCGCGCTGCGCGCGAGCGCATGGAAGCCATCGAATCGGAGCTCCAGCGCGAGCTCCTGCCGAAGGACCCGAACGACGAGCGCAACATTTTCCTGGAGATACGCGCCGGCACCGGCGGCGAGGAGTCGGCGCTCTTCGCGGCCGATCTGTTCCGCATGTACGCGCGCTTCGCGGAGCGCAACCGCTGGCAGGTCGAAGTCATATCGCAAAGCCCATCCGATCTCGGCGGCTACCGCGAGATCATCGCGAGAATCGCGGGTCAGGGCGCTTATTCGAGGCTCAAGTTCGAGTCCGGCGCGCACCGCGTGCAGCGCGTTCCGGACACCGAGACGCAGGGGCGCATCCACACCTCGGCCTGCACCGTGGCCGTGCTTCCCGAGGCCGATGCGGTGCAGGACATCATCCTGAATCCCGCCGAGCTCAAGATCGACACCTACCGCGCCTCCGGCGCCGGCGGGCAGCACATCAACAAGACCGATTCCGCGGTGCGCATCACACATCTGCCGACGGGCACGGTGGTCGAGTGCCAGGACGACCGCTCCCAGCACAAGAACCGGGCGCGCGCGATGGCGGTGCTGGCCGCGCGCATCAAGGACAGGCAGGTCCGGGAGCAGCAGAGCCAGCTCGCAGCCACCCGCAAGTCGCTCGTCGGAAGCGGCGACCGCTCGGAGCGCATCCGGACGTACAATTTCCCGCAGGGTCGGGTGACCGACCACCGCATTAACCTCACCCTTTACAAGATTGCGGCAATCATGGACGGAGACCTGTTCGATCTCACCGACGCGCTGATCGCGGAGCACCAGGCCGAGCTGCTGGCACAGCTCGGCGAAGAGGCGGCGACGGCATGAGCCCGACCACGGTGCGTGCAGCCCTCGGAGAGGCGGAGCAGCGGATCGACGCGCGCGACGCGCGCGTGCTGCTCTGCCGTGCGATCGAACGCGACCCGGCCTACCTCATCGCGCACCCGGAAGCGACGCTGCGGATAAGCGAGCTCGAGTCCTACCAGGCGCTCGTGGAGCGCCGGGCGCAGGGCGAGCCTGTCGCCTACATAACTGGAGAGCGCGAGTTCTACGGCAGATCGTTTCAGGTCAATCCGGCAGTCCTCATCCCGCGACCCGAAACCGAGCTCCTCGTCGACCTTGCCCTGGAACGCATGCCGGCCGATGGCGTTACGCGGGCGCTGGACCTCGGGACCGGTAGCGGCTGCGTTGCGATCTCGCTTGCGAGCGAGCGCTCACATTCTAAAGTTCTTGCTTTAGATCAATCAGTTGAGGCGCTGTCCGTGGCGCGGCGCAACGCGGTCGCGGCGCACGTGGGCAATGTCGCATTCCTCCAGAGCGACTGGTTTGCAGCGCTCAGGCGCGAGCTTTTCGGTGTCATCGTCGTCAATCCGCCGTACGTCGCGACCGACGATCCGCACCTCGCTGCGGGCGACCTGCGCTTCGAGCCGCGCGCCGCTCTGGATGGAGGACCCGATGGCCTCGTCGCGATCCGGCGCATCGTCGTCGAGGCGAAAGAACATCTCGAGCCGGGCGGGTGGCTGCTCTTCGAGCATGGCCACGACCACGGTGAGCGCGTCCGATTGCTGCTCCATGCGGAGGGGTACGAGGAGATCTTCACCGCGCGCGACCTCGCGGAAATCGATCGCGTATCGGCCGGGCGGTTGACGCAGCAACCCCGGGTTCTGTAAAATACCCGACAAACTTACTCAGGTATACCAGCCATGGC
>CAZULX010000189.1:0-3305 GCA_964621335.1 uncultured Streptomycetaceae bacterium | reverse complement strand
CGGGTGACGAGTGACGAGTGACGAGTGACGGGAAGAACGTGTTAGCCAGTCATGCGCTGATTTTTGCCGCGTCGGTGATGCTTTGCGGAGCGCAAGGTGCGCTCGCGCAGCAGACCGCCGACGTCCCGTACGTTGCCACGCCCATGAACGTCGTCGAAGCGATGCTCGAAATCGCGAAAGTCGGCGCCGACGATTTTCTGATCGACCTGGGCTCGGGCGACGGGCGCATCGTGATCGCCGCGGCGAAAACGCGCGGGGCGCGCGGTCTCGGCATAGAGCTCGACGGCGGGCTCGTGAGCGACGCGCAGCGCGAGGCGAAGCGGCAGGGGGTCGCGGGTAAAGTCGAGTTCCGCGAAGAGAATCTCTTCATCACGGATATCGACCGCGCGACGGTGCTCACGACCTACCTTTTCCCGCGCGTGAACATCGAGCTGCGCCCGCGCATATTCGCGGAGATGAAACCGGGGAGCCGGGTCGTCTCGCACGAGTTCGATTTCGGAAACTGGAAACCCGACGCGCACGTCACGGTCCCGGTGCCGAACAAGCCTTACGGGCCACCGCGCAGCGAAGTGTTTCTGTGGATCGTTCCCGCGAACGCGGCCGGGCGCTGGGAGTGGCGGCTGGGAGGGCAGGGTGGAGCGGCGACATACGACGTCACGCTCGAGCAGACGTTTCAGACCCTGCGCGGATCGGCGCGGATCGCAGGAAAGCCGGCGCGGCTCGAGAACCCGCGGCTGCGCGGAGACCGGATACTCTTTACGCTGCGCGGCGAGCTCGACGGGGCGCCCGCGGTGAGGGAATTTTCGGGCATCATCAGCGGCGACAGCATCAGAGGGAAATCACGCGTGCCGAACGCGGAGTCGGGCGTGGAGTGGCAGGCGACGCGCGTGGCGCGCGGCAGGATCAACATCGATGCGGCGGCCCACAGCCCGGTCTACGCCGCGAATCACGAAGGGAGTTACCCATGAACTGGAAAACACTGTGGCTCACGCTTGCGCTGCCGGCGTTCGCATTCTCAACCCATGCCCCGGCGCAGGAAGGCCGCGGCGACGTGGTGTACGTGCCGACGCCGCAAATCGTCGTCGACGAGATGCTCACCATGGCGAAGATCGGCCCGCAAGACTACCTGATCGACCTCGGATCGGGCGACGGCCGCTTCGTCGTCACCGCCGCCAAGAAATACGGCGCGCGCGGTTTCGGCGTCGACCTCGACACCTACCTGCTCCGCCTCGCGCGTGAAGCCGCGAAGAAAGAAGGCGTCGACGATCGCGCGACCTTCGTCGAGGAGAACCTCTTCAAGACCGATCTCAGCAAGGCGACCGTCGTCTCCACGTACCTGCTTCCCGAGATGAACCTGAAGCTGAGGCCGAAAATCCTCGCGCTGAAGCCGGGCACGCGCGTGGTCGCTCACGACTACCACATGGGCGACTGGTATCCCGATGCGCAGAAGGACATACCCGTACCCGAGAAAGTCGTCGGCACGCCCGGTGTGAGCTACATTTATTACTGGGTGGTGCCCGCCAAAGTCGCAGGCAAGTGGC
The DNA here is from genome assembly GCA_964621335.1 of uncultured Streptomycetaceae bacterium. Classification (GTDB taxonomy): domain Bacteria; phylum Pseudomonadota; class Gammaproteobacteria; order Burkholderiales; family SG8-41; genus JAQGMV01. The sequence goes on along the minus strand of CAZULX010000189.1, from coordinate 1,764 downwards.
AGGGGCAGGTGAGCGCCTCCGGCAAGGACGCGCCCTACGAGATCGCTTTCGAGCAATTCTTCCAGATGCTCGAAGGCACGGTGCGGGCGGGCACGGCGAGCGTGCCCCTGCGCGGGCGCATGAACGGCGAGCAGCTCACGTTCACGACGCAGGCCAAAGGCGGTCCGGGCGGACAGCGCCACGAGTTCAGCGGCCGCGTGAGCGGCGACACCATCCAAGGCACCGTGCGCATCGGCGAAGGCAAGTCCGCGCGCCAGGCGAACTGGACCGCGAAGCTCGCGCAGCGCGGCGAGCTGAAGCGCGCCAGCGACGAACAGGCGAACTAGCGTGAGCGCCGCGCCGAACCAGGCCGTACCGCGACCGACGCTCGGGCTCTACGATGCCGTTGCCATCATCATCGGCGTCGTCATCGGCGCGGGGATATTCCGCGCACCGTCGATCGTCGCAGGCAGCGTCTCGACCGAGGCCGTGTTCATCGGCCTGTGGGTGGCGGGCGGGCTGATCTCCCTGGTGGGGGCGCTGTGCTACGCGGAGCTCGGCTCCGCATACCCGAACGCCGGCGGCGAATATCACTTTCTGCAGCGCGCCTACGGCCGCTGGCTCGGTTTCATTTTTGCATGGGCGCGCATGACCGTGGTGCAGACCGGCGCCATTGCGGCGATCGCATTCGTGTTCGGCGACTACGCAACTCAGCTCCTGCCGCTGGGGGACAAGAGCTCGGTCATCTACGCGCTGCTGGCCGTGACCGCCATTACGGCGCTCAACGTGGCCGGCACACGAGAGAGCAAGACGGTGCAGAACGTCCTCACCGCATCGCTGCTGCTCGCGATCGCCGCGGTGATCGTCGCCGGGTTCGTGTTCGGCGGCCAGGCCCCCGCGGCGACGGCCGCGCCGGCAGGGTCGTCGGGCGCGCCGTTCTCGCAGCTCGCGCTCATCTTCATCCTGCTCACCTACGGCGGGTGGAACGAAGCCGCATACATCACGGCGGAGGTGCGTGATCCCCGCCGCAATATCGTCCGGGCGCTGGTGATCGGCATCGTCACCGTCACCGTAATCTACGTCCTCCTCAACCTGGCTTATGTGAACGTGCTCGGTCTGGAAGGCATGAAAGCCTCCAAGGCGCTCGCGGCGGACCTCATGCAGGCAACCCTCGGCGGCGCAGGCGCGGTTGTGCTGAGCCTCATCGTCATCGCAGCCTCGCTCTCGACACTCAATGCGACCGTATTCACCGGGGCACGCACCAATTATGCGGTGGGGCGCGACTATCCCATGTTCTCGCTGCTGGGACGCTGGAAGGAAGGCTCGAACGCACCGGTGAACGCGCTCCTGCTGCAGGGCGCGATCGCGCTCCTGCTCGTGCTGCTGTCGTCGACGACGCCGGACGGATTCGAAACGATGGTGGCATATACGGCACCCGCGTTCTGGTTCTTCTTCATGCTCACCGGGATTTCGCTTTTCATCCTGCGACGGCAGCAGCCCGCCCAGCCGAACCCGTTCCGCGTGCCGCTGTATCCGGTCACGCCCGCGCTGTTCATTGCCATGTGCGCGTTCATGCTCTGGTCGAGCATCTCCTATGCGATGTCCAAAGACCCGAGCAGCATCGGCGCCCAGCTCGGCATCGCCGTGATGCTGGTCGGCATACCGCTCATGTTCTTCGCCGGGAAAGGGCGAGGCAAGCAGGGCGCCTCGTAAAGGCGGACTCGCGCTGCCGCGGTCTCGCCGCGGCAGCGCCGCGCCCGCAGGCGCCGGCGCGGGTGGCAGGAG
>CAZULX010000188.1:0-14560 GCA_964621335.1 uncultured Streptomycetaceae bacterium | reverse complement strand
AATGGATTCCAGTTCGCGGCCGCGTCGCGGTCGGGCCTGGAATGACGACGAACCCGATGAAATCCGCACCGGCTCGGCCGATCAGAATTCTCTTCGTGTGCATGGGCAACATCTGCCGCTCGCCGACGGCGGAAGGCGTATTCGCGCGGCATGTCAAAGAAGCGGGGCTCGAAGGCAGCATCGTCGTCGATTCCGCAGGCACCGGCGATTACCACATCGGAGAGCCGCCCGACCCGCGCGCACGCAAAGCGGCTGCGCAGCGCGGATACGACCTGAGCCCACTGCGCGCGCGACAGGTCGACAAAAAGGATTTCGCGGACTTCGATTATGTACTCGCGATGGACCAGGAGAACCTGCGTGCGCTCGGCAGAGGGTGTCCGCCTGAGCACGCCCACAAGGTCAAGCTCTTCACCGAGTTCTGCGCCAGGGGCGCGTGCCCTATCCCCGATCCGTATGCCGGAGGGTCGCAGGGTTTCGAGCTCGTGCTCGACCTCGTGGAGGACGCGGCGCAGGGTCTCCTGCGCCACGTCCGGAGACAGTTGAACGTCTGAGGCGGCGCCGAGACCGGCGCCTTTCGCCTACGGCTCGATCGGCGCCGATTCGCGCTTTTGGGTTTCCACCTGCACCAGGGGCTCGTTCGACACCGCGGGCGCTGCCGAACGGGTGCGTCGTGGGGCACGCACGGACACCGCTTCCTCGAGCGCGACCGTCCGCGCTTTATGCGGATCGGTTTCGATCTGCACCAGATCGCTCGGCCACTCGATCTTGAGCGGCGCTGCAACCGCAGCCGGCTGTTCGGGCGGCGCCGCTTCGCTCAGCGGCTCGGTGCTTTGCGGACGCTCCTGGACGATTTCGGCCTGCGCGACATCGGGACGCACGGGCTCGGGTTGCTCCACCTGAGGCTGTGCAAGCTCGGGGTGCTCCACCCGAGGCTGCGCAAACTCGGTCCGCCCAAACGCAGCAGGGGCGGGCTCCACCCGAGGCGGCAGCTCCTCCACCTGCTCGACAGGCGGCTCGTACCTGGCGGCCGGCGACGGCTCCACGTGGACAGCGGCCACCGGGTATTCGGCGGAAAGGGCCTGAGGCGACGCGACCGGCGTCTCCGTTTCCGTCAGGGCTGCGGGCGCGACCGGCAGAGGACCCGCTTCGGTCGCGACAGGCGCTATCGCAGGCGCGCCTTCCTCAGAGCGCGGCTCGGGCCGCTCACCGCGGCGTCCGCGACGCCTGCGTCCTCTGCCTTCGCCGTGCTCGCGATGCGGTTGCTGCCCTTGCTCGTTCGACGGCTGCTGCGGTTGCATTTCCTGCTGCTCGCCTTCGACTATCGGCATACGCTCGAGTTGGGTCTCCGGCTGTTCGCGCTCCGGGCGTTCGGCCCTGTCCTGGCGCTCGGGCCGCTCGTGACGTTCCGGCCGCTCCTGGCGCTCGGGGCGCTCGGGCCGCTCGCCACGCTCATGCCGCGGGCGTTGCGGGTCGGCACCCTGCGGGCGGCGACCTTCTGCCCCGCGCTCCGGGCGCGGTCCGCGCTCGGGCCGCTCCCCTCGCCCTTCACCTCCGCCACGACGGCGCAGCGCGTCGCGCTCGCGCCCCACTGCCTGCTGTCCCTCGGGTCGCGTGCGCGCCTGATCGCGTTGCGGCGAACCGCGCTCGCGGCCGCGGCCCGCGTCGCGCGGGGCGCCATCGCGCGATTCAGGACGGAAGCGATTCATGTCGCGGCCGCCGCGAGGCGCCGGGCGCGCGGCAGGTTGGCGTTGAGGCTCGACCGGCGCCTGCGATTCCTCGCCGGGCTTGCGTCTGAACCACCCGAAAATCTTGCCGATGATCGAGTTGTCGTCGACGACCACCGGCACGGCTGCGCGAGGCGCTGCTTCCTCTCGCGCCATGGGGGCAGGCTGCGGCGGCGTAATGCCTTTGACTGCGGCCTCCGGACGTGCGACGGCGGCCTCCTGCTGGGAGCCGACGAGGGATTTTTCCTCCACCGGCACGTCGACCATGTCGTAGCTCGGCGGCAGCGGCTCGGCGTTGTTGAGATCGTCGTGGCGCATCCGCGTGATGGTGTAGTTCGGCGTCTCCAGATGCATGTTCGGGATCAGCGTCACGTTCACGCGATGACGCGCCTCGATCAATTGCAGATCGACGCGTTTTTCGTTGAGCAGGAAAGTGGCCACATCCACCGGCACCTGCGCGTGCACGGCGGCGGTGTTGTCCTTCATCCCTTCCTCCTGAATGATGCGCAGGATGTGCAGCGCAGTCGATTCGGTGCCCCGGATGTGTCCCGTGCCATGACAGCGCGGACACGCGCTGTGGCTGCTTTCCCCAAGGGAAGGCCGCAGGCGCTGGCGCGAAAGCTCGAGCAGTCCGAAGCGCGAGATCTTGCCGGGCTGCACACGCGCCCGGTCGTAGCGAAGCGCCTCGCGAAAACGGTTCTCGACCTCGCGCTGGTTGCGGCTGCTCTCCATGTCGATGAAGTCGATGACGATGAGACCTCCGAGGTCGCGCAGGCGCAACTGGCGCGCGATCTCGTCCGCGGCTTCGAGGTTCGTCCGAAAGGCGGTCTCCTCGATGTCCGCGCCTTTCGTGGAGCGCGCGGAATTGACGTCGATAGACACCAGCGCTTCGGTGTGGTCGATCATCACGCCGCCGCCCGAAGGCAGGGACACTGCGCGCGAATACGCCGACTCGATCTGGTGCTCGATCTGAAAGCGCGAGAAGAGGGGGACGTCGTCCTTGTAGAGCTTCACCCGGTTCACGGTGCCGGGCATGACGTGACCCATGAACTGCTGGGCCTGCTCGTAGATGCTTTCGGTGTCGATCAGAATCTCACCGATGTCCTGGTGGAAATAATCGCGGATCGCGCGTATGACGAGGCTGGATTCCTGGTAGATGAGGAACGCACCCGTCTGCTGGTCCGCCGCGCCTTCGATCGCGCGCCAGAGCTGCATGAGGTAGTTCAAATCCCATTCGAGCTCCTCGTGGGTGCGGCCGATCGCCGCTGTGCGGCCGATGACGCTCATCCCGGGCGGGATCTGGAGCTGGTCGATCACATCGCGAAGCTCGTTGCGGTCTTCGCCCTCGACGCGCCGCGACACGCCTCCGCCGCGCGGATTGTTCGGCATGAGCACGAGATAGCGACCGGCGAGGCTCATGAAGGTCGTGAGCGCAGCGCCTTTGGTCCCGCGCTCGTCCTTGTCGACCTGGACGATGACTTCCTGGCCTTCGGAGAGCGCGTCCTGGATGCGGGCGCGGCCGACGTCGACGCCGGGCTTGAAGTAGGCTCGCGCCACTTCCTTGAAAGGAAGAAAACCGTGACGCTCGCTGCCGTAGTCGATGAAAGCCGCTTCGAGGCTCGGCTCGACCCGGGTGATGACACCCTTGTAAATATTGCTCTTGCGCTGTTCTTTTGCGGAAGATTCGATGTCGAGGTCGATCAGCTTCTGACCGTCGACGATGGCGACGCGCAGCTCTTCGGCTTGCGTCGCATTGAACAACATGCGTTTCATTCTTTTTCTCCCGCGCTCGGGCACGACACGGGATGCCTGCACTGCTCGCGCCGGCGCCTGAGGCGCCACGCGCAGCTCAATCCGTCACTGGGTTAGTCTCGCATGGAGAATGATGACCGCGGATTCGGTTGGGTGCAGTTCGGTGCGGGGCCCGCGTTGAGCCGCGTTTCCCCTGTATCCGGAAAATGCCGTGAGCGCGTATATCGTCTAGTATCGCTACTTGATCTGGTGAGCGACATTAACCAGCGTGGCGAGCAGCCGATGCGGCAAGCGTGCCCCGTTGTGGTTCAGACTGCATCGTCCCCTTCACCAGCCGCCGCTTTTCCAGCAAGCCTGCCTGAAGGTTACGTGGTTTCACATTCGTACCGGCCTGCTCGAATGAACGCGTTCGCGTTCCGGTGCAGGGTGTGCGGCGCGAGCTTGCACGGACTTGTGCGGACGCGCGACGTCGAAGAATAGTATAGACAAATGAAAGGGTTAAGTAAAGATTCCGCAACGTGGCATGAAGTCGGCGAAGAAGGGGCCGCTCAGCGCGTGGACAATTACCTGACGCGGCTCCTCAAGGGCGTGCCGAAAAGCCATATTTACCGGATCCTGCGCAGCGGTGAAGTGCGTGTAAACAGCGGCCGCGTGGGGCCCGAGCACCGTCTTCAGGTGGGCGATCGGCTGCGGCTGCCCCCTGTGCGCACGGCACGGCACCCTGCGGCAGCACCGCCGGATGCGCCGGTGACGCTTCGCCTTGCGAACAGGGTCATTCATGAAGACGAAGCGCTGCTTGCCATCGACAAGCCGGCGGGGATGGCCGTGCACGGTGGGAGCGGCGTGAGCGTCGGCGTCATCGAACAGCTCAGGCTCGAACGGCCGACGGCGCGTGTTCTGGAACTGGTGCACCGGCTCGACCGCGAGACCTCCGGCGTCCTGCTGGTTGCGAAAAAACGTTCAGCGCTGACGGGGCTGCACGCACAGCTCCGCGAAGGCCGGGTGCAGAAGTTCTATCTCGCCCTGGTCAAGGGGCGCTGGCGCAACGCCCGGCAGAACGTGACCCTGCCGCTGCATAAGCACGTACTGCAATCCGGTGAAAGGCGGGTGCGCGTGGAAGCCGAAGGACAGACCGCGCAGACGATATTCCGGCTCCAGCGCACCTTGTCCGCATACAGCCTGCTCGAGGCCGAGCTCAAAACGGGACGCACGCACCAGATCCGGGTACATCTCGCGCATCTCGGTTTCCCCATCGTCGGCGACGACAAGTACGGGGATTTCGACTTGAACAAGCGGCTCGCCAAAGCGGGACTGAAACGCATGTTTCTGCATGCCCGCCGGATGAGCGTGGTTCACCCGGTATCCGGCCGGCCGGTCACCTTCGAGGCGCCGCTGGCCGACGACCTCGCCGCTTTTCTGGATGGCCTTGCAGGCGCCGATGTCCAGACGATTTGACCTACTGGTCTTCGACTGGGACGGCACGCTGATGGACTCGGCTGCGTGTATCGCGTCTTCGCTGCAGGCAGCGTGCGCCGATCTCGGTCTGAACGTGCCGAGCGAGCGCGATGCGCGCTATGTCATCGGCCTCGGCTTGAACGACGCACTGGCGCACGTGCTCCCCGGCGTCGCCGCGACCGAGTATCCCCGTGTCGTGGAGCGCTACCGGCATCACTTCCTTCAGGGCGACAGTGCCACCGCCTTATTTTCGGGAGCAGCGGAATTGATTCGCGATTTGCATCAGGCCGGACGCTTGCTTGCAGTGGCGACAGGCAAGAGCCGTCGCGGGCTCGACCGGGCGCTTGCCGCCACGCGCCTCGCGCCATTTTTCCACGCGACCGCCTGCGCGGACGAGGGTTACTCCAAACCGCACCCCGGCATGCTGCACAAGCTGCTCGAGCAACTCGACGTCGCGGCGGAGCGGGCGCTGATGATCGGAGACACGACGCACGACATGCAGATGGCGCGCTCGGCCGGGGCCGCGCGGCTCGCCGTGGGTCACGGCGCCCACGAGGCGTGCGACTTGCTTGAGCACGCGCCGCTCGCTTGCGTGCGCGATTGTGAGGAGCTGCGGGCGTGGCTCGCCGATCACGGTTGAAGAGCGCCGCGCGTGGCCGTGACGCAGCCCCTCGGTTATGCTATGAGGTGGTGTGTCTCGTGGTGCGCGATGACACTCGCCTCGGCGACCGGCAAGAACACTTCGAAATCGGGCAGACAGCATGGCAGAGCACGACCGTAGCGGCGACTGGGAGCGCAAGACTCTCGAGAAGGTCGCCCTGGCAGCGATACAGGAACAGCGGCGCGCGCGCCACTGGAGCGTCTTCTTCAAGCTGCTACTCTTCGTCTATCTCTTCGCGCTGCTCTTCATCGGTCTCGGCTGGATCGGCAAGGGCGGCGCGTCGTCTGCGGGCAAGCACACCGCCCTCGTCGAGCTGCGCGGGGTGATCGGGCCTGAAAGCTCGGCGAGCGCCGACAACATCATCCTGGGGCTGCAGGGCGCCTTCAAGGACAAGGGCACGCAGGGCGTCATCCTGCGGATCAACAGTCCGGGCGGCAGTCCCGTGCAGGCGGGGTACATCAACGACGAGATCAAGCGACTGCGCGCCAAGTACCCGAATATCCCCGTCTACGCCGTCGTGGAAGACATTTGTGCTTCGGGTGGATATTACGTGGCGGTCGCGGCCGACCACATTTACGTCGACAAGGGCAGCATCATCGGCTCGATCGGCGTGCTGATGGACGGCTTCGGCTTTACCGGCCTCATGGACAAGCTCGGGATCGAGCGGCGGCTTCTTGCGGCGGGTGAGAACAAGGGATTTCTCGATCCCTTCTCTCCGATCCAGGAGAGCCAGCAGAAGTATGCGGAAAGCATGCTCGAGGAAATCCACCAGCAGTTCATCACGGTCGTTCGTGAGGGGCGCGGGAAACGCCTGAAGGAGACGCCAGAGCTATTTTCCGGGCTGCTCTGGGTCGGAACGCGGAGCGTGGAGCTCGGTCTTGCAGACGGCCTCGGGAGCGTCGATTACGTCGCGAGAGAGGTCATCAAGGCCGAGGAGATCGTCGACTTCACGCCTCGCGAAAACATCGCGGAGCGCGTCGCGCGTCGTTTCGGGGCCGCCATGTCGGAAGCGCTGGTGCGCACCCTCACGGTTAGTACCCCGGTCATACGCTAAACGTAGGCCGTTCCAGGGCGGAAACACGATGTAATCCAGCAACCAGGGCGTCAGGGGCGCAGCCGCGTTCTATCGCTTTTAAGCGCGCCCCTCCCGCCGCCTCTTACGGAGAGGGCGTGGTGTCGAGTCACGATACAGCAGAAAAACGGTGGGGCGGCGCCCCAGCCGCGGCGGCTGATCTCTCTTCCAGTCAGCGATGGGCTGCGTGCGGACAGCCTCCGTATCCGCGGTGAGATCCGTCGCGAGACAGAGCAGGGTGTCTGCCGCGCACGTCTGCAGAATAGCGGCGAGCAGGACATCGTTGCGATACGGCGCTTCGATAAAGAGCTGCGTCGCCTGCCGTGCTTCCGATTCCCGCTCCAGCTCCCGGAGCCGCGCGGCGCGGGCCAGTGCGTCGACCGGCAGATAGCCATGGAAAGAGAATCGCTGCCCGTTCATACCGCACGCCATGAGCGCAAGCAGGAGCGCTGAAGGACCCACCAGCGGCGCCACTCTGAGGCCCGCCGCGTGCGCCGCACGTACGAGTGCCGCACCCGGATCGGCCACCGCGGGGCACCCCGCATCCGACAGTACACCGCCGTCCCTTCCGTTCTCGAGCGGCTGCAGCAACTCCGGGAGATGCGATGCGGGCGTGTGCTCGTCGAGGGTCGCGATAGACAGGTCCTGCAAACGCGCCGGATGTCCTGCAGCTTTGAGAAAGGTCCGAGCGTTTTTGGGATTCTCCGCGATGAAATAGTCGATGCTGTGCAACGCGTGGATTGTCGCAGCGGGAAGGCCCGCAGCGGCGGAGTCGGCGGCAAGCGCGGTCGGCAGCAGATAGAGCGTTCCTCTGGCCATGCCCTAGGGCACCTCGACGTCTACGCGCTTCAGCATCGACACGAGCGCGATCAGCGGCAGTCCTACGAGCGCCGTAGGGTCGGTGCTTTCGACACGCTCGACGAGGGCGATGCCCAGCGATTCGATCTTGGCGCTTCCGGCGCAATCGTAAGGCTCATCGATCGCCAGATAGCGGGCGGCCTGCGCCTCGCTGAAGGTCCTGAAGTGGACGGTCGTGGGAACTTCCTCCAGGTAGCATTGCCCGGAAGCGGCGTCGAGCACGCACAGTGCGGTATGAAAGATGGCGCTGCGTCCCCGCATCGCGAGTAGCTGTGCGAGCGCGGCATCGTGTCCTCGCGGCTTGCCGATGGGCGCTCCGCCGAGGCTGGCGACCTGGTCCGAGCCGATGATCACATCGCGTAGGCGGCCCGCGGCGACCGCGCGCGCCTTCGCTTCGGCGAGCCTCAGCGCGGTCGCGCGCGGCGACTCGCCATCGCGCGGACTCTCGTCGACGCGCGGTGCGAGAGCTTCATAGGGCACGCGCAGTCGGTCGAGCAGGCTGCGGCGATAAGCCGAGGATGAAGCGAGCAGCAACACGCGGAGGGCTCTTGCGATTTACTCTAAGTGCCTGCCAAAGCTCAAGATTTTGGCTGTCGTCTTTTGACAGGGAAGCGCAAAAATACTATCATGCGCGGCTTATGTCTGCTGGCGGGGTCATCGATAGTCTCGAGTTTGCCCGCGGACAGGAGCAATTGCGCGGCAATCTGGCTGTCGTCGACCTGAAGCGACTCGAGGACGTCCTGTTCGATACGCAAGGCAGCCTCGACTACGAGCTTCGCGGCACGCGCGATGCACGTAAGCGCCCGCAAATCGAGGTGAAGGTCGTAGGTCAGCTCCACCTCCTGTGCCAGCGCTGCCTTGACTTGCTGGATCACGAAGTTCATGTCGCGAGCAGACTGGTGGTAGTGCCGAAGGGCGCGCGGCCCGATGACGATCTGAATGATCCGGAGGCGCCTGACGTGATCGAGGCCACGCCGGATCTGGAAGTGGCCGCATTGGTCGAAGAAGAGGTGCTGTTGTCCCTGCCGCTCGCACCGCGGCATCCGGAAGGAGAGTGCCAGGGCCGGCTGGAAAAGCACGACGACGCCAGTGGGGCGCCGTCACCGTTCGCGCAGCTCGGGGCGCTGAAGCCGCCGCGGCGTAGAAACCCAGGAAGAACTTAAGGAGTCGATAGACAATGGCCGTCCAGCAGAACAAGAAGTCCCCCTCGAAGCGCGGCATGCACCGCTCGCACGATCATCTGCCGAATCCTCCGCTCGCCGTGGAACCGACCACGGGCGAGGTCCATCTCAGGCACCACGTCAGCCCCACCGGCTATTACCGCGGCAAGAAGGTCGTCAAGACCAAAGAGGACTGACGGGCGCCGGCAGACTGCCTACGCCGCGCCCGGATCCGCGGCTTGCGAACGCGAAGAACAATATCGGGCGTTGACGAGGAGGAAATTCGATGCATGTGACCGTTGCCGTCGACTGCATGGGGGGCGACCACGGTGCGCACGTGACGGTGCCGGCGGTGCTGGCGTATCTCGCGCGCGATCCCGGGTCATCGTTCGTTCTGGTCGGCCGCAAGGACGCGCTCGACGCCGAGCTCTCGCGCTGCGGCGCATCCCCCGGCGTGCGTCTGCGTGTGCAGCACGCTTCCGAAACCGTGGAGATGGACGAACAGCCCGCTGCCGCGCTGCGAGGCAAGAAAGGCTCCTCGATGCGGGTTGCAGTCGATCTCGTGAAAAAAGGCGACGCCGAAGCCTGCGTGAGCGCGGGCAACACCGGCGCGCTCATGGCAATCTCGCGGTTCGTGCTGAAGACTCTCCCGGGCATCGACAGGCCCGCGATAGCTACTATCCTGCCCACGCTCAAAGGCCATACGCACGTGCTCGACCTGGGCGCGAACGTCGACTGTACCGCCGAACATCTCCTGCAATTCGGCATCATGGGCTCCGAGCTCGTGTCTTCGGTGGACGGCAAGCGGGAGCCGACGATCGGGCTGCTCAATATCGGACAGGAAGACATCAAGGGAAGCGAAGTGGTGAAGCGTGCCGCCGGGCTTCTTCGCGAGAGCGGCCTCAACTTCTACGGTAACGTCGAAGGCGACGACATCTACAAGGGAACCACCGACGTCGTGGTATGCGACGGCTTCGTGGGCAATGTCGCGCTCAAGACCTCCGAAGGCCTCGCCCAGATGCTCGCGACCTACCTGCGCGAAGAGTTCAGGCGCAACCTTCTCACCAAGGCCGCGGGCCTTCTGGCGTCTCCCGTCATCGCCGCGTTCAAGCGGCGGGTCGATCACCGGCGCTACAACGGCGCGACGCTGATCGGGCTCAAAGGCGTCGTCATCAAAAGTCATGGGGCGGCCGACGTGTTCGCGTTCGGCTTCGCGATCGAGCGGGCGGTCGAGGAAGCGCGCACGGGGGTTCTGCGCCACATCGAAGAACGGATGACCCACATACAAAAAACCGCGGCATGAAAGTCCATTCCCGCATCGTGGGCACCGGCAGTTACTTACCCGAGAAGGTTCTCGCGAACCGCGATCTCGAGAAAATCGTCGATACCTCCGACGAATGGATCTACACCCGCACCGGCATACGCCAGCGGCACATCGCGGCAGACGACCAGAACACGAGCGATCTCGCGCTGATCGCGAGCCGCCGCGCACTCGATGCAGCCGGCCTCACGCCCGCGGACGTCGACCTCGTCATTGTGGCGACGACGACGGCCGACATGGTCTTTCCCAGCAGCGCGTGCCTGCTTCAGGCGAAGCTCGGCGTGACGCAGGGCGCGGCGTTCGACCTGCAGGCGGTCTGCAGCGGGTTCATCTACGCGCTCGCGACCGCGGACCAGCTCATGAAGTCGGGCCAGTATCGCCATGCGCTCGTGGTCGGGGCCGAAGTGTATTCCCGGATCCTCGACTGGGCGGATCGTTCGACCTGCGTTCTCTTCGGCGACGGTGCCGGCGCGGTCGTGCTCGCTCCGAGCGATACCCCGGGAATCGTCGCCTCACGCCTGCATGCCGACGGCCGCTATGCCGATATCCTGTCGGTGCCGGGGAGCGTGTCGGGCGGGGTGGTGTGCGGCCGGCCGCTACTGCAAATGGAAGGCAACGCGGTTTTCAAGTTCGCCGTGAAAGTGCTCGCCGATGTCGCCGACGAAACGCTCGCAGCCGCCGGTCTCTCGCGCTCCGACGTCGATTGGCTGATTCCACACCAGGCGAACATCCGCATCATTCAGGCGACGGCCAGGAAGCTGGGGATGAGCATGGAGAGGGTGATCACCACCGTCGATCGGCACGCCAATACCTCCGCGGCTTCGGTGCCGCTCGCGCTCGATGAAGCGGTGCGCGACGGGCGCATCCGAGACGGACAGCACGTGCTGCTCGAAGGCGTGGGCGGCGGCTTCACCTGGGGCGCCGTGTTGGTGCGCTGGTAGAAGTATCAGGAGCAGCATGAAGAAATTGGCATTCGTATTCCCCGGCCAGGGATCGCAATCGGTCGGGATGATGCACGCATTCGCGCAATCCCGGGCCGCGCGCGGCGTGTTCGACGAGGCCTCGGCCGCTCTCGGCCAGGATCTCTGGAAGCTGGTCGCCGAAGGCCCGGCCGAAACGCTCAACGCCACGGTCAACACCCAACCGGTCATGCTCAGCGCGGGATACGCGGTCTATCGCGCGTGGATCGAGGCGGGCGGAGCGGAGCCTCACGTCGTAGCGGGTCATAGCCTCGGCGAGTACACCGCGCTCGTCGCGGCCGGGGTGATCGGCTTTCAGAACGCCGTACCGCTCGTGCGCTTCCGCGCCCAGGCGATGCAGGAGGCCGTACCCCTGGGCGCCGGCGCCATGGCGGCGATCCTCGGCCTCGATGACGACGCTGTACGCAAAGCGTGCAGCGACGCCCGTGGCGGTGAAGTCGTCGAAGCGGTGAACTTCAACGCCCCGAGCCAGGTGGTGATCGCAGGGCACAAGGCGGCGGTGGAACGCGCCGCGGCGGCGGCGAAGGCAGCCGGTGCGAAGCGCGCGGTGATGCTGTCGGTGAGCGCCCCTTTTCATTCGTCGCTGCTCGAGCCCGCGGCACGGCAGCTCGCCGCTTTCATGGAAGAAGTCGCTTTCGCAGCGCCGACCATTCCGGTCGTCAACAACGTCGACGTCGCCGCGGTAGACGATCCTCGGGCGATCAAGGACGCGCTCGCCCGTCAGGCGTGCCGGCCGGTGCGCTGGGTCGAAGTGATCCGCTGGATGGCAAGCGCAGGTGTAACCGACGTCGTCGAATGCGGGCCGGGCAAAGTGCTTGCAGGCCTCACGCGCCGGATCGAGCCGGCGCTTCGGGGTCACGCGATCACCGACCTGCAATCGCTGGGGCAAACGCTGGAGGCGGTCAAGTGAGCGAATTCGACGGCAAGCTCGCGCTGGTGACGGGCGCTTCGCGCGGGATCGGCCGTGGGATCGGCCTCGCTCTCGCGAAAGCCGGCGCGACCGTGGTGGGCACCGCGACCGGGGAAGCGGGAGCGGCGGGGTTCGCCGATGCGCTGGCTAGGGGTGGCGGCAAGGGTGCCGGGCTCGTGCTGAACGTCAACGATGCCCGGCAGGTCGATGCGGCGCTCGCGGCAGTGCAGAAGGACCATGGCGACATTGCCATACTCGTCAACAATGCCGGCATCACGCGCGACAATCTGCTCCTGCGCATGAAGGAAGAGGAGTGGGACGACATCATGTCGACCAACCTCAAATCGGTTTACCGATTGTCGAAAGCGGTCGTGCGCGCGATGATGAAGGCGCGCTACGGCCGCATCATCAACATCACTTCGGTGATCGCCGCCACCGGCAATGCCGGACAGACGAATTACGCGGCCGCGAAAGCCGGCGTCGCGGGCTTTTCGAAAGCGCTCGCGCGCGAGGTCGGAAGCCGCAACATCACGGTCAATTGCGTGGCGCCGGGATTCATCGACACCGACATGACGCGCGCGCTGTCGGAGGATCAGCGCAAGGGAGTGCTCGGTCAGATTCCGCTCGGGCGCCTGGGCGCAGTCGACGATGTCGCGCAAGCAGTGCTTTTTCTCGCGTCGTCGGGTGCGTCATACATCACCGGATGCACGCTGCACGTCAATGGCGGCATGCACATGGATTGAGCTATGTGCTTTGTTTTACAACCATTTTTTGAAATCGGATTGTGGTAGAATCCGTTCGCTTCGGCCTACCATCCCGCACCGTCAGGGATGCACCGCTAACTCATTGATCATCTGCAAGAGAAAGGGGACCTTAATGGAGAACATCGAGCAACGGGTCAAAAAAATTGTTGCCGAACAGCTGGGCGTGAACGAAGCCGACGTGAAGAACGATTCGTCTTTCGTGAACGACCTCGGCGCCGACTCGCTCGACACCGTTGAGCTCGTCATGGCCCTCGAGGAGGAGTTCGAGACCGAAATACCGGACGAAGAAGCAGAAAAGATCACCACCGTTCAGCAGGCGGTCGATTACATCACGTCTCGCCGGAAACCCTAATCCGCAGCACGGTGCAAATTTGGCAAGACGCAGAGTAGTCGTCACCGGCCTCGGCATCATCTCGCCGGTCGGCCTCGGCGTACCAGAGGCGTGGTCCAACATACTCGCCGGCAAATCCGGCATCGCCCGCATCACCCGCTTCGATTCATCGGCCTACCCTTCGCAGATCGCAGGCGAGGTGAAGGGGTTCGATGTAGGTAAATACCTGCCGGCGAAAGAAGCGCGCCGCTTCGACACCTTCATTCATTACGGCCTCGCAGCCGGCATCGAGTCGATACGGGATGCGAGACTCGACCTCGACAGGCTGGACCGCGAGAGAATCGGCGCCTGCATCGGCTCCGGCATCGGCGGCCTGCCGCTGATCGAGAACACGCACGATGCCCTGCTCGCAGGCGGCCCTCGCAAGATCTCCCCATTCTTCGTGCCCGGGACGATCATCAATATGATCGCAGGCCAGCTCTCGATCATGTACGGGCTCAAAGGTCCGAATCTCGCGCTCGTCACGGCCTGCACGACGGCGAACCACTGTATCGGCGACGCCGGCCGTCTGATCGAGTACGGTGACGCGGACGTGATGGTGGCCGGCGGCGCCGAAGCGACAGTCTCGCCGCTCGGCGTGGGGGGCTTCTGTGCCGCGCGCGCGCTTTCCAATCGCAACGACGATCCTGAAGGCGCAAGCCGGCCCTGGGATTCCGATCGCGACGGCTTCGTGCTGGGCGAAGGCGCCGGGATGCTCGTCCTCGAAGAATTCGAGCACGCGAAAGCGCGTGGCGCGCGCATCTACTGTGAGCTTGCGGGCTACGGCATGAGTGCCGACGCGCACCATATCACTGCGCCGTGCGAAGACGGCGACGGCGCGGTGCGATGCATGACGAACGCGTTGCGAAACGCGCAAACGAACCGCGAACAAGTGGACTACGTCAACGCTCACGGCACTTCGACGCCACTGGGCGACATCGCAGAGACGGTGGCGGTGAAGCGTGCGTTCGGCGATCATGCGCGCAAGCTCGCGGTGAGCTCGACGAAATCGATGACGGGTCACCTGCTGGGCGCCGCGGGCGGCATCGAAGCCGTTTTTACGGCGCTCGCGATCCGCGATCAGGTCGCGCCGCCGACCATCAACCTGGCGAAACAGGATCCGCAGTGCGACCTCGACTACGTTCCGAATACCGCCCGGCCCATGAAGATCGACGTGGCGATGTCGAATTCTTTCGGCTTCGGGGGCACCAACGGCACGCTCGTCTTTCGCAAAGTCTGACCATTCCCCTCCGCGCGATGGCGCGCAGGCTGCGCTGACAGGCATGATCCTCGTGAACGGAGTCGTGGCGAGCGAGGTTTCCGCAAGAGACCGCGGCCTCGCTTACGGCGACGGTGTGTTCAGGACTTTTGCGGCGCACTCAGGCCGCCCCCTGCACTGGCGGCGCCAGTATGAGAAGCTCGCACACGACTGCGCGGTCCTCTCGCTGCGCGTTCCCGAAGCGCTCGTTCTGGAAGGCGAGGTGAAGGTGGCGTGCGGCGCGAGATCGCGGTGCACCGTGAAAATCGTAGTGA
>CAZULX010000187.1:0-4981 GCA_964621335.1 uncultured Streptomycetaceae bacterium | reverse complement strand
AAAGCAGCGTACTATCCGATCGGCGTCGGTGCGTGGCTCGGCACCATCATGCTGTTCAACGTGTGGGTTCTCATCTGGCCGAACCAGCAGAAGATCCTCGGCATGAAGCCGGCGACCGATGCAGAGAAGGCCAAGGCCCGGCGCATTGCGTTTCTCGCGTCGCGCACCAACACCATGCTCTCGATACCCATGATTTTCTTCATGGTCGCGAGCGGAGGCGTGTTCAGGACGGCGATGTTCGGCTAGTCCCGCAGGGTGCGTCACCGACGCACCTTACGATGCAAAAAGCCTACGGCATGCGTGGGCTTTTTGTTTTATCAGCGGTGCGTCATCGACGCACCTGCGCGGTCTCGTCACTTCTTCAGCGGGCAGGCCCCGCTTTCTCCAGCCCATCGATCCGGTCTCCCGGCTTCACGCCGCGCTTCGCGAACCAGCCTTTGTTCATTTCGAGCGCGTACTTCGCGGGCCGCGTCGCGCCGTGCGTCGTCTGCGTGTGAGGCTCCATGTCGGCGATGTTGATGATGGTGCCGTCGCGGTCGACGAACGCCACCGAGAGCGGCAGGTACGTGTTCATCATCCACATGCCGTGCAGCGCGACGCTCTGGAATACGAACAGCATGCCGCGGTTCTCCGGCATCATGCGCCGGTGCATGAGCCCCTTGGAGCGGCTCGGGTCAGTCGCCGCGACTTCGGCCGTGAGCTGGTGCGGGCCTATGCTCAGGGTGACCTCGGGAAGCGCGGCCGCGACGGACGCGGACGCGGTGAGGAAGAGGGCGACGAGGAGCGTCCGCAACCCGGCGCCGCAGCGACGCGATTCAGACATTGCGGGTAATCCAGCCGGCGATCGCATCGAGCACCGGCTCGGCCTCACCCGCAGCCGGCAGCAGCACGATCTCGAGGTTGGGGTGGCTCTGGCGCGCTTCGGAGAGCATGCGGCCGAGATCGCGGGTGAGGTGCGCGCCTCTCGCCATGAAGAGCGGTGCGATGGTGACGCGCGTTTTTCCCGACGCCGCGAGGCGCTCGAGGCTCGCCGGCAGCGTCGGCTCCATGATCTCGAGAAAGGCGAGGTCGACTGCGAGCGCCGGGTTTTCCTCCGAGACCTTGCGCTGCACTTCGCGAAACGGGGCGGCCCACTGCGGATCGCGCGACCCGTGCGCGAAGAGAACCAGCGCGGAGGTGCCTGCGCTGCGTGGTGCGCCATCGACTGACGCTATATCGCTTCTTTCACTCGTCACGCGTCACCCGCGGTCAGCCTTTACCGGTGCTGCCGAAACCGCCGGCGCCGCGGCTGCTCGCCTCGAACTCTTCCACCACGTTGAACGCGACCTGCACCACCGGAACCACGATGAGCTGCGCCAGCCGGTCCATCGGCTGAATCGTGAACGGCTCCTTTCCGCGGTTCCATGTCGACACGAAGATCTGCCCCTGATAGTCGGAGTCGATGAGTCCGACGAGGTTCCCGAGCACGATGCCGTGCTTGTGCCCGAGTCCCGAGCGCGGGAGGATCATCGCAGCGAGCGCGGGGTCGTCGAGATGAATCGCGATCCCCGACGGTATCAGGTGCGTGTCGCCCGGCTGCAGCGTGATCGCTGCCTCGAGGCACGCGCGCAAATCGAGGCCGGCGCTGCCGGGCGTCGCGTACTCGGGGAGCCGCTCGCGCAGGCGCGGATCGAGAATTTTGACTTCTATCGGTTTCATGAGCGGCGAGGCGGGTGGGAAAACGTTCTTGTCCGCGGAGGGCGGCCGGGCGATCAGGCGCTGGATTTTCTGTAGAGCTTCGCGATGTGTGCGACGAGGTTCCGAGCCACGATCTCCTTGCTCGCGCGCGGCAGCGGGTGTGCTCCTTCGTCGTCGAAGAGGATGACTTCGTTCTCGTCGGCGCCGATCGCGTCCTGTGCGAGGTTGGCCGCGAGGAGCGGAAGCTTCTTGCGCTTTCGCTTGGCTTCGGCGTATTCCTCCAGTTTCTCGCTTTCGGCGGCGAATCCCACGCAGAAAGGCGGTTTCGGCAATCCCGACACGTACGCGAGGATGTCGGTGGTGGGGACGAGCTCGAGCGAGAGCTTCTCGTCTGTTTTCTTCATTTTCTGATCGCGCACTTTCGCCGGCCGGTAATCCGCAACCGCGGCCACGCTCACGAAAACGTCGGCTTTGGCGACGCGCTTCTTTACCGCGTTCAGCATGTCTTCGGCCGAAGTCACGTCGACGCGCTCGACCGCCGCCGGCGGAGCGAGGGCGGTCGGTCCGGAGATCAGGGTCACGTGGGCGCCGGCATCCACTGCTGCGCGGGCGAGCGCGTAGCCCATCTTTCCCGAGCTCTTGTTGGTGAGGCCGCGGACAGTGTCTATCGCCTCGAAGGTCGGACCGGCGGTGACGAGCATGCGTATGCCCGCGAGCGGCTTGGGCGCGAGGCTCAATGCCACCGCTTCGGCGATGTCGACCGCTTCGAGCATGCGGCCCATCCCGACTTCGCCGCACGCCTGGTCGCCGCTGGCGGGGCCGAGTATGTCGACCCCGTCGGCGCGCAGCTGCGCGACGTTGCGTTGCGTGGCGGCGCGTTCCCACATTTCGCGGTTCATCGCGGGCGCGACGGCGAGCGGACAGTTGCGGGCGAGGCAGAGCGTCGAGAGCAGATCGTCGGCGAGGCCGGCGGCGAGCTTCGCCATGAAATCCGCCGTCGCGGGAGCGACGACGACGAAGTCTTTTCCGCGCGTCAACTCGATGTGCGCCATGTTGTCGCGTATGCGTGCGTCCCACATGTCGGTGTAAACGGGATTGCCTGACAGCGCCTGCATCGTCGCCGGCGTGATGAAGCCGCACGCGGCTTCAGTCATGACGACGTGCACTTCGATCCCGCGCTCGGTGAGGCGCCGAACGAGCTCGGCGGCTTTGTACGCAGCGATCCCGCCAGTTACTCCGAGAACGACCTTTTTCCCCGCAGTATCAGTCACGTAGCTCTCTTTTCGGGCGAGGTGTGCAGTGTAAACCATTCGGCCAAACGATGTAGGCGTCCTGGCGTAGGCGCAGGTTGTGCGCTTGCGCGTTGAGAAGGTGGAAAACGCCGCATGAAAAAGGGGAGGGCCGGATGAAGATCGCCGACTGGCCGATGGACGACCGCCCGCGGGAGAAGCTCCTCGCGAAAGGACCCGAAGCGCTTTCCGATGCCGAGCTCGTGGCGATCCTGCTGCGCACCGGCGTGAAGGGGGTGAACGCCGTCGATCTCGCGCGGACCGTGCTCGCGCGCCTCGGCTCGCTTTCGGCGCTGCTTGCCGCGGACCGCCGGCGATTCGACGGGATAGCCGGGCTGGGAGACGCCAAATACGTCCAGTTGCACGCCGTGCTCGAAATGAGCCGCCGCGCGCTGCGCGAGACGCTCGATCGGGGGGCGGCCTTGAGCTCGCCGCAGTCGGTTCGCGACTACCTCCGGCTGAAGCTCCAGGGCAAGCCGCACGAAGTGTTCGTCGCGGTCTTTCTCGACGCACAGAACCGGGTCCTCGAAGTCGAGGAGCTCTTTCGCGGGACGCTCACGCAGACCAGCGTTTTCCCCCGGGAAATCGTCAAGCGCGCGCTTCATTTCAACGCGGCCGCGGTGATCTTCGCCCACAATCACCCCTCCGGCGTCGCCGAGCCGAGCCGCGCGGACGAAGCGCTCACGCAGACGCTCAAACACACGCTCGCGCTCGTCGACGTGAAAGTGCTCGACCATTTCGTGGTCGGAGGCGATTCAGCCATGTCTTTCGCCGAGCGCGGCTTGCTGTGAATGTAAAGTCATCGACCGCCAAGACGCCAAGACGCCAAGACGCCGATCATAGGCCTGCCGCGCCAGACCGACCGGCGCAATATTGGACTTCGTCTGTTTTCTTGGCGTCCTGGCGGTCCATCAGAGCTTCCGCTGCGCCGCTTGAGCGGGTACGGAAATCACTGTAAAATCCGCGGTTTCCCGAATACCCCTCTGGAGTCAAGCGTCATGGCACGCGTATGTCAGGTCACCGGCAAAAAGCCGATGAGCGGTAACAATGTTTCGCATGCGAACAACAAGACGCATCGCCGATTCCTCCCCAACCTTCAGTATCGGCGTTTCTGGGTCGAGAGCGAAAAGCGGTGGGTGCGGCTGCGCGTGTCGACCGCGGGCCTGCGCACGATCGACAAGAAAGGCATCGACGTCATACTGGCGGATCTTCGCGGCCGCGGCGAGATTTAAAGGAGCTTCGTAATGAGAGAGAAAATCAAGCTGGAATCGTCGGCCGGAACGGGCCACTTCTACACCACCACGAAGAACAAGCGCACCAAGCCGGAAAAGATCGAAATGAAGAAGTTCGATCCGGTAGTCAGAAAACATGTGATCTACAAAGAAACGAAGATCAAATAGCCGATCTTCGTTTCAGGGGAATGAACTAGCTCCTCCCCCTACCCCTCCTCAACGCCGAGGAGGGGAGTAACCGACGCAATAAGCAGCGCCCCCTGTATTCCCGGGTCTGCAGACGCAAAAAAGCCCGCTCCAGAGCGGGCTTTTGTTTTTGGCGGCGGGGCAAAAGTGCCTAAGCTCACTACCTAAGGGTCTCGTGAAGGCGGGTGCATATGCGCCGGTTACTCCCCTCCTCGGCGTTGAGGAGGGGTAGGGGGAGGAGCTAGTAACTAAATGTCGCAGACGCTCCCGACGCGTTCGGTGCGCACGCCGTCAGGCGTAGCAGCGAAGCCGTCGGGAGAACGTCTGCAGAGCTTCGATGCCGCTGGATTCGGCGCGGCGGCACCAGTCTTCGAGCTGGTGCACGAGCTGCTCTTTCGAGGCGGTCGAACGCTGCCAGAGCGCGGCGAGCTCGTCGCGCATCGTGTAGACGGTGGCGAGCTTGGTGCTCGCTTTCAGCACGCGCTCGCGGTCTTCGCGCTCGGTCGGCGGGAGGGCACTGGCGTCGATATGGAGCCAGCGCTTGAGCGCCGCCCAGTCGACGTTCACCGCGCTTGCGCGCAGCGCGCTCACTTCGCC
>CAZULX010000186.1:0-3895 GCA_964621335.1 uncultured Streptomycetaceae bacterium | reverse complement strand
CGGGTGTATCGCCAAGACCGAGGCGCTGTTTGCGAAGTATCCGGGGAAATACAAGGACCGGATGAGCGTGAGCGCGTCCTTCCGTGGCATGAACAACAGCAGCGACGAGCTCATCCTCGCGCTGAAGGAGATCGCAGTGCGTGAGAAGGCGATCCTCCAGACGCACGCGTGCTATTCGTATTTCACCCACGACGCGAGCATCGTGCAGTTCGGCAAGCCCGAGATCGAGCGCCTGGAGTCGCTCGGCGTGCTCGACGAAAACATGTTGCTCCTGCACTCGGGCTGGTTCGAGCCGCACGAGATCGCCATCGTGGCGAAGCGCAAACCCACGCTCGTGTGCTGCCCGTCGTCGTCGATCCACAACGGCTACGGCAACCTCAAGGTCGGCAACCATCCGGAGCTCGCGGCGCTCGGCGTCAACGTGACGCTCGGCACCGATCACGCGAGCTCGGGGACGGTGGACCTCGTGCAGGAGATGCGCTACTGCGCGTGCACTTACAAGGAGCTGAGGCTCAACCCGCGCGTGATGCCGCCGGAGCAGGCGCTCGAGATGGCGACGATCAACGGCGCGCGCGGGGCCGGGCTCGCGGAGCGCATCGGCTCGATAGAAGTCGGGAAGGAAGCCGATTTCGTGCTGTTCGACGCCACCGTTCCGGAATGGCAGCCGCTCTACAACCCGGTGTCCAACCTCGTCTACAGCGCGACCGGCAACACGGTGAAGCATGTCTTCGTCGGCGGCGAGCAGGTGGTGCGCGACGGGCGGTTGACGCGCGTCGACTACGACGCGTTATTGCTCGAGGTGGCGAGCGCGTGCGAGCGCATCACGGGGCGGCTGGACTTGAAGAAGCTCACCAAGCTGCGGTGGCCGGTGGAGTGACGCTGCGCGTTATCCCGGGGATCCCCGCGATTGCTTCGTCACCGTGTTCCTCGCAATGACAAAGCCACCTGTCATCGCGAGGAGCAGCAAGGGCGACGTGGCGATCCCGGGGATCCCCGCGAATCAAATCTAAAGCTCTCTACTCAGAGATTGTCCGCGACCCAGTCGGCGATGTAGTTGGAGCCGACGACGCGGTTGTCGCCGTGGCAGTGCTCGGAACCGCCGTCGGCGGGCGTGAAGATCTTGAGGTGCTTTTTCTTCGCGCCGACCGCGGCGTAGAGCTTCTCGGCCCAGTGCGCGGGCACGATCGTGTCGTTCTCCCCGTGCACGATGAGCGTGGGACACTCGATTTTTTCCGCGACGCCCGCGAGCGTGTAGTCCTTCACTTTCTTCATCGCGCTATCCATGTCGGGCGTGCCGAGCACCCACGGCAACTGGAACGCGGCCGACGACGAATTCTTTCCGCCTTCCTGCATGTGCTTCCAGCGGTCGACCCAGACCGCGTGGTAATCGAAGTGCGCGCCCCACGCGACGCACGCGGCGTAGCGTTTCTCGAAAGCCGCGATGCGCGGCGCGTAATAGCCGCCCATGCTGAAAGCCATGATCGCCACCCGCTGCGGATCGACGTCGTCGCGTCGCGCGACGAAATCGTAGGCGGCGGTGCCCGGCACTTCGTAGTCGTAGCGGCGCGGTATGTTGCGCAGCCTCAGCGCTTCGCCCTGGCCGGGGCCGTCGATCGCCAGCGTGTTGATGCCGCGATTCGCGAGCTCGACGCCGGCGAAGAGGATACTCATCTCCTTGCAGAGATCGAGGCCGTCGAAACAGACGACGGTTCGCTTGCGTCCGCCGGCGGGCGCCTTGAAGAAGTATGCCGGGAGCATCGCGCCTTCGTACGGCACTTCCACGCGCTCGACTCCCGGATAGCGCCGCTGGTAGCCGGCCTCGAAGCATTTCATCGAGCGCCGGTAGCTCGCGAACTTGCGCTCCGACGGCGGAATGAAGCGCTCGGAGTAGAGGAGATAGACGCCGGCGTGCAGGTAGCAGGTGCCCGCGGTGAGGTCGTGGCCGGCGTCGCGCGCGGCATCGCCTTTGCGCTCCATCTCCTCGCCCATCGCGTGCCACTCCTGGAACCACGCTTCGTTGTCGCCTTCGCGCGTTCTCAGGCTGCGTCCGACCTGGTCGATCTCGCCCATTGCGGACGCGCCCCACGCCGCCATGTCGATGATCGACATCATCGACTGCGACCACACGAAATTGCCGGGGAAATACTCGAAGAGGTGCTTGCGGTCCGGTGCGTTCATGGTTCGCGCGCTTATGCCGTCGCCTTCGCCGCGCTGCCCGCCGCGGGCGAGGTCGCCGCGATCACTTTCGAGACCTCGCTCACCGTATCGAGCGCGCCCAACTGGTCGAGGAGCGAGCGCGCGCCGCGCTCGCCGAGGACGCGGCCCGCGCAGTCCATGAACTTCTCGACGCGGTCGCCGGGGGTCATCGGCGCTTCGGGCGAGCCGGGTGCGTGCTCTTCGCGGATCGTGAAGCGTCCGCGCCGGGTCTCGATCGCCATGTCCGTATAGCCGACCACGCCGGAATACATGCCTTCGGCTTCGATGCGGTAGCGCTTCACTTTGGGCATGAACGCGCGCACTTCGGGACGCATCACCATCGGGTCGGTGAACGATTCGAGCGTCACCTTGCCGTCGAGGAACAGTGCGGCGGTGACGTATTCGATGCTGAATTTGCCTGCGAGCCCGGTGGTCGGGTTGTCGCTCACGAGCGCGGTGTCGGCGCCGGGCAGGAAGCCGACTTCGACTTTCGTGACTTCCTCGGGGCGGATGCCGTGCTGCGCGATGAGCTTGATCATGCCGCCGAGCGGGCGATGGTTGCAGTAGCAGCAGGGCCAGCGCTTGACGTAAATGCCCGGCGTGGTCATCTCCCACGGCTTGCCCATGCGCGCGACGCCTTCGGCGAGCGATTCGCCGTCCTTGCCGCCGTAAGTCGTGAAGAACGAATGCTCGCCGTCGAAAATGGTCGTGTCGGCGGTGAAGCCTTCCTTCGCCATCCACGCCGACAGGACGCCGATGCGCGCGGCGTTGCCGGCATGGAAAGGTTTCGTCATCGTGCCGAAGTTGCGAACGAGCCCCGAAGTCTGCGACGCCGCGAGTCCCCACGCCGTCTGCAGCTCTTCCACGTTCAACCCCCACAGCCGCGCGGCGGCGGCGGTCGACGAGAACGCGCCTATCGTGGCGGTGGTGTGCCAGCCGCGCTGGTAGTGGCCGCCGCCGACGGCGAGTCCGAGCTTGCCCGCGACTTCGAGTCCCACCGCGAACGCCTCGAGGAGCGCGGTGCCCGATGCGCCGGCGGCCTCGGCGACTGCGAGCGCCGCGGGTCCCATCGTCGTGCTCGGGTGGCCGCGCAGGCTCGGCAGGCTGTCGTCGAAATCGAGCGCGTGGCTCGCCATGCCGTTCGCGAAAGCGGCTTCGGCGGGCGAAGTCTTCAGCGGTTGGCCGATCAGCGTCGCCTGGCCGCGCGCGCCGGTCTCGCGCACCCAGCGCACCGCGATCTCGGAGATCTCGTCGAGCGAGCCCGCGAGGGCGCAGCCGATCGTATCGATCAGCGCGTCGCGCGAGCCGTCCAGAACCGGCTTCGGAATGTCACGGGTGTCGATGACGAACTCGGCGAGCTGCCTGGTCAGCATGGTCTTATCCTCTCTTACGATGGGGCGTAGTGCGAAGTTCCGGCGGGAGCCGGGCTGCGGGACCTCGGGGACCTCAGGGAGTGCCGGGAGTGTCCTCGGCCGGCGGCGGCGCCGCAGGCTCCTGCGTGTCCGGCGCTTCCTGCGGCTGTTCGCCTTCGGGCGGGGCTTTCCTCAGGCGTTTCTCTTCCTTCTTCTGTTTCTTCGCCAGTTCTCTCCGGCGTTTCTCGAATCCGTAGTTCGGCTTGGCCATATGTCTCCGTGTGTTAAAGCCTGAAACTTGCAAAAACCTTGCTCGACTGGAACAGCCACGTCTCGAGGTAATCGTC
>CAZULX010000185.1:0-3785 GCA_964621335.1 uncultured Streptomycetaceae bacterium | reverse complement strand
CAGGAGCGCGCGGCGCAACCCTCGCCGTCGTACTCGACCGATGTGCGGCGGCGGCAGCTCGAGCGCGATCAGCAGCAGCGTCTGCGCGAGATGCACGACCGGCAATCGCGCGCGACGGTGGCGCCGGACGCCGCGGGCACGCCCGAGGCGACGCGGGCCGAAGCCGATCGCCAGCGCGCGCTGCGCAGCGGCACGGAACAGCTGAATCGCTTCGATACCGAGCGCCGGATCGAAGGACAGCGCGGAGACGCCGCGCCGCAGTAGGAAGGTCTAGCGCGGGCGCCGGTGCTCTTCGGCGCGCTCCACCACCGTATATTCGCCTTCGAGCGCCGCCGTGGCTTGCGCCTGCGCGCGCAGCCGCCGCATGATCCACCACCAGCGGATGCCGATCGCGAGCGCGAGAAACGCGCCGGCGATCAAAGCGACCGTCAGGAAAAAGAACGCGGCCACGACGAGCACCGCGCCGAGCGCGGCGAGGAGCACGCGCTGCAGCCAGCCGCCGGTGCGTCCCTGAAACGTCAGGCGTGGGTTCCGGAATTCGCTCATCTCGAATCGGACAGCGCCCGCAAGCGCGCGTTCAATAATCGGGGTTGAAGGTGTTGATGATGACGCCGCCCGATTTCTCGTCGGGCTCGAGCGTGAGGAGCCCGCGGCCCTGCGCCTCTTCGAGGAGCTTGCCGAAGGAGCGGAATCCGTAATACGACTCGTTGAACCCGGGCGCCCGGCGTTTCAACGCCTGCTTCACCATCGAGCCCCAGATCTTCTCTTCCGACCCGCGCTCGGCGAAAAGCGCTTCTACGGTTTCCATCACGAGGTCTATCGCTTCCTGCCTGCGGTCGCTTTCAGCCGCGGCCGCCGTCGCCGGGGCTTTCGCCGCAGCGCCTGCCTCGCCCGCCGCGACCGCCGGCTTCCTCTTGCGGCTCTGCTTTTTCGCTTTCTCGCGGACCAGATCGTCGTAGAAGATGAATTCGTCGCAGTTCGCCATCAGCAGGTCCGAAGTCGACTTCTTCACTCCCACGCCGATCACGATCCGGTTGTTCTCGCGCAGCTTGGAGACGAGCGGCGAGAAATCCGAGTCGCCGCTCACGATCACGAAAGTGTCCACGTGCGGCTTGGTGTAGCAGAGGTCGAGCGCGTCCACGACCATCCGGATGTCCGCCGAGTTCTTTCCCGACATGCGAACGTGCGGTATCTCGATCATCTCGAACGACGCTTCGTGCATGTCCTTCTTGAAATCGCGGTAGCGCTCCCAGTCGCAATACGCCTTCTTCACGACGATGCTGCCTTTGAGCAGCAGGCGCTGCAGCACTTTTCCGATGTCGAAGTCCGCGTATTTCGCTTCGCGCACGCCTAGCGCGACATTTTCGAAATCGCAGAATACGGCCATATTCTGGGTATCCTGGCTGTTCATGGCGGGGGTCGTTCCTTGGTGAGCGGGCGATTGTGACGGCTCGCAGGCCGCTTGTCGATTCACGGGCGAGCGCCGGGGCCGGGCGCCACCGGAGACGGCGTTTCGCGGTTCGGTGGTTTGCGGGATGATATAGGGAATTCGAGCTGAATCTTTTCTCACTTCCCGCGGTCAGTCGGATATGCAACCGGACGAGAGTCTTTTCGAAAAGCTGCGCGAGCACCTGATCGGCGAGATCCAGGTGGAGGCGATGGCGACCGCGTCCTATACCGGCCGGGCGAGCTTCAGGCGCGAGGTGCTGGCGGCGGTGGCGCGGGTGCCGCGCCACGAGTTCGTCCCGGTCGAGCTCCAGCAGTATGCGTACCTCAACCGGCCGCTTCCCATCGGATTCGACAAGACGGTCTCGCAGCCTTACATCGTCGCGCTCATGACCGACATGCTCGACCTGGAGCCGACCGATGTCGTCCTCGAGGTCGGCACCGGCGCGGGCTACCAGGCGGCGATCCTCGGCGACCTCGCGAAGCGCGTGTATACCGTGGACATCATCGAAGAGCTCGCACACGACGCCGAAAAACGCCTGCGCCGGCTGGGCTATACCAACATCGAGGTGCGCGTGGGGAACGGCTATTACGGCTGGGCCGAGCACGGTCCTTATGACAAGATCATCGTGACTGCGGCATGCGACCTCGTGCCGCCGCCGCTCATGGCGCAGCTCAAACCCGGAGGCAGGATGATCATACCCACGGGCATACCCGAGCAGCAGGCGCTCACGCTCGTCGAGAAATCGAGTGCCGGGAGCCTCTCGACGCGCGATCTCCTGCCGGTGCGCTTCTCCGAGCTCGAAGAGCCCGACAAGTTCGCCGGCGCCGCCTGAAGGTGCCGGTGCCGTGGTTGCGCCACGCCGCACAATGCCGCTAGAGTCCGGCGTATGGGGAGGCAATCACAGAACAAAGCGGTGCTTTTCGCCGACGTGAGCCAGAGCGGGCAGCTCTATCAGAAGCTCGGAGATGCGACAGCACGCAACGTCGTCAACGCGTGCATCGAGGCGATGGCGGCGATCCTTCCGCAGCACGACGGCCAAGTCGTGAAAACCCTCGGCGACGCCCTGTTGTGCGTGTTTCCCAGCGCCGACCTCGCGGTGCTGGCGGCGGGTGAAATGCAATCGATCGTCACGAACACGCGCCCGGGCAACTATCCGGTCGCCATCCACATCGGCGTGCACTACGGCCCCGTCCTGTGCGAGAACGGCGACGTCTTCGGCGACACAGTCAACGTGGCCGCCTATCTGACGGCGGTGGCGATGCGCGAGCAGATACTCACGACGGAGGCGACGAAAGTCGCGCTGTCGGACGCGCTGCAATCGTCGGTGCGCCCGATATTCAACACCGTGCTGAAAGGCAGCGGCCGCGACTCTGTCGTCTATCAGGTGATGTGGAAAACGGATCGCGCCGACATGACCGAGGTCAACCTCGGCTCCAACCGCCTGATTCCGGGCGACGCGGGGAGTCTCCTGGTCGAGCACGAAGGGGAGCGCATACGCATCGATCAGTGGCGGCCGAGCATCCGCATCGGCCGAGGGCAGGAATGCGATCTCGTGGTGAACGACCGCTACGTCTCACGCGAGCACATCACCGTGAGGGCGATGCGCACGCGCTTCTACCTGATCGACCACAGCATCAACGGCACTTACGTGACGCTGCAAGGCGGCGAGGAAGTACACATCCTGCGCGGCGAAATGCCGCTCGACCGCTCGGGGGAGATCAGCCTCGGGCGCAGCGGCGCCGACAAGTCGGGTCAGATCGTATCGTTCCAGTACGACCGCCGCTCGATGTTTCGCATCTAAGCGGTGCCGTCGGCGAGGCCGCGGATCACTTCCGGCCCCTTGCGTCCCTTTTCCCGCGCCGCTTCGGGCGACTCGCGGCCGAGGGGGGTGTCCGCGATCTGCTTGTACATGTCGGCCGCACCGAGCAGCATGCGCGGCGTCATGCCCACGCCTTCGAAAGTCTTGGCGATCTCCAGCATCTCGGGCACCCAGCGATGCGCTTTCGGCGGCATCGATACCGACCGGCTCACGACCCATTCGTG
Organism: uncultured Streptomycetaceae bacterium; assembly: GCA_964621335.1. GTDB lineage: Bacteria > Pseudomonadota > Gammaproteobacteria > Burkholderiales > SG8-41 > JAQGMV01. The sequence continues at coordinate 292 of CAZULX010000185.1, read as the reverse complement.
CATATCGGGCTGGCTTTCCTTGAATTCCGCTTCGAGCGCCTGTTCCACGCCGAGCTTGCGCGCCGCGATCAGGAGCTCGACGCCGAGCGCGAGCGTGCCTTTGGTGAGCGAGGCATAGCACATCTTCACCGCCGAAGCATCGCCGATGCGCTCGCCCACGACGCGCACCAGAAGTTGATCATCGTTAATCTGCGAGAGCAGTCCTGCATCGGGCCCCGAGACGTACAGGCGCACTTTGGCTTTGCCGCGAGGCGGCGGGCCGATCAGGCCACCGTCGATGAACACACCGCCG
>CAZULX010000184.1:0-5667 GCA_964621335.1 uncultured Streptomycetaceae bacterium | reverse complement strand
GGCGACGAGCGCGCCGATGACGCCGAAGAATTCAGAGAGCCCGACGAGCGCGCCGATCAGCGTGCCGCTCATGCCGATCTCGCCGAGGTAGACCACGTAGAACGAGGCCTGTATGGCGCCCGGTGCATTGCGGAGAAAGCTTACGGCGAGCACGAACGCCACCGCCGGAATCGCGGCGAGCACGAACGCGTCCTTGTGCTCGGCCCAGCGCGGAATCAGGGCGGCGAGCGTGGGTGGGGCCGATTGGGCTGCGGCAGTCTCGATGCGCTCCGGCGCGCCATACCCCGCCGAAGCGAGCACACCCGCCGCCCACATCGATACGCACGCGAAAGCGGCCCACGCTCCGAACGCATCCCAGATCGCGCCCACCATGACCGGGCCGATGAAAGTGCCGATGCGCGAGACGAGGCTGAAGCGCGCGAGCGTCGCGACGTCGCCGTGGCTCGACTGGAGGCTCCACGTTTGCGCCGCGGCCATGCCGAGGCTCGCGGCAAGGCCGAGGATCAACTGGAGGACGACGAGCGTCACGAACCAGCCGGTTGCGGGATACGCGAGCGGAAGGACAAGACTCGCGATCGCGAGCCACACCAGGACGCGCCGGATGCCCCAGCGGTCCATGAGGATCCCGCCTTGTATCGAAAGCGCGGTAGGCAGGACCGAACGGGCGGCGACGATAATGCCGATTTCCGCGACCGACAAGCCGACGGCGACGGCATACAGCGGAACCACGATGGACAGCATGTCCCACACGCCGTTGGTGAAGAGCCCGGCGGCAAGCGTCGCGTGCGTCTCGCGCCTGTCGGGCGGCGCGTCGGGGACCGGCGGATCGTCGGACGGCATAGGGACGAGAGGGTAACAGCCGGCGGCTCTGCAAAAAATGTCGCACAATTTGTCGATTCCGGGGCGCGCCGTTCGTCTAAGAGAAAGGGGCCAGGCTCGATGTGTCGAAACGGCTCCGAAAATCGAGCCTGGCCCCTTTTCCGAGCGATCACATAAAGGAGAGAACCATGCAAGTGCAACCGTACCTTTTCTTCGACGGCCGCTGCGAAGAAGCGATCGAGTTCTACAAGAAAACGCTGGGCGCCAAAGTGGAGATGCTCATGCGCTTCAGGGAAAGCCCCGAGCCGCCGCCGCCCGGCTGCATGGCGCCGGGCACCGAAGACAAGGTGATGCACGCGTGCCTGCGCATCGGCGACACCGCGGTGATGGCTTCCGACGGACAGTGCGGCGGGAAACCGAGCTTCCAGGGCGTTTCGCTGTCGATCACCGCGCCGACGGAAGCCGACGCCGACCGCATGTTCAACGCGCTCGCCGACGGCGGGCAGGTGCAGATGCCGCTGGCGAAGACTTTCTTCTCGCCGCGCTTCGGTGTGGTCGCCGACCGCTTCGGCATGTCCTGGATGGTCATCGTCGAGCCTGCCAAGCAGTAAGCGAAGGGTAATCATGCTCAAGATCATCGGCATCGTGCTCGTCGTCCTCATCGCCGGCGTGGTCATCTTCGCGTCGACCAAGCCCGACACGTTTCGCGTCGAGCGCGCGACGACCATCAAAGCCCCGCCCGAGAAGATCTATCCGCTCATCAACGAGTTCGACCGCTGGCCCGCATGGTCGCCGTGGGAGAAGAAGGACCCGGCGATGAAGAAGACCCGCAGCGGCGCGGCGAGCGGCAAAGGCGCGGTCTACGAGTGGGAAGGCAACGGCGAGGTCGGCAAGGGACGGATGGAGCTCATTGACTCGGCCGCGCCGTCGAAAGTCAAGATCAAGCTCGACTTCGAAAAGCCGTTCGAAGCGCACAACGTCGTCGACTTCACGCTCGAGCCGAAAGGCGATTCCACGATCGTGAAATGGGCGATGCAGGGCCCCGCGCCGTTCTTCTCGAAAGTAATACAGGTGTTCATGGACATGGACGCCATGGTAGGCAAGGATTTCGAAGCGGGTCTCGCGAGCCTGAAAGCGATCGCCGAAAACTAGCCGCTCGCGGGTAGGGTCGCTCGTGGGAAAATATTCCCATGAGCGAAGACCCCACCGCGCAGATAGGCGCGAGCGTCGAAGCGGTTTACCGCACCGAGTCGCGGCGCGTGCTCGCGACGCTGATACGCCTCCTCGGCAGCTTCGACCTCGCGGAAGAGGCGCTGCACGACGCCTTCACCGCGGCCGTGGAACAGTGGCCGCGCGAAGGCGTACCGGCGAACCCGCGGGCGTGGCTCGTGTCGGCGGGACGCTTCAAGGCGATCGACAAGATCCGCCGGCGCGCGCGCCACGATGCGTCGCTCGCGGAGATCGCGAGCGAGCTCGACGCCGACTCGGAGATCGCCCCGGAAGCCGGGCAGGAGGAGCTCGAAGACGATCGCCTGCGTCTCATCTTTACGTGCTGCCACCCCGCGCTGCCGCCGGACGCACAGGTCGCGCTCACGCTGCGCGAAGTGTGCGGGCTCACGACCGAGGAGATCGCGCGCGGCTTTCTCACGCCCGCCGCGACGCTCGCACAGCGCATCGTGCGCGCGAAGAACAAGATACGCGCCGCGCGGATCCCGTACGAGGTGCCTGCGCGCGAGGCGCTGCCCGAGCGGCTCGAAAGCGTGCTGCGCGTGATCTATCTCGTTTTCAACGAAGGGTACTCGGCGTCCTCCGGCGCATCCCTCACGCGACACGACCTGTCGGGCGAAGCGATCCGGCTCGCGAGGCTGCTCGTCGAGCTCCTGCCCGAGCCCGAGGCGATGGGACTGCTGGCGCTTATGTTGCTTCACGAATCGAGGCGCGCGGCGCGCACCACCCCAGACGGCGATCTCGTCCTGCTCGACGACCAGGACCGCGCGCTGTGGAGCCGCGAGCAGATCGCGGAGGGCTCGGCGCTCGCGGAGCGCGCGCTCTCGGCGCAGCGCTTCGGACCGTATTCGCTGCAGGCGGCGATCGCCGCGGTGCACGCGGAAGCGCGCATTCCGGGCGAGACCGACTGGGCAGAGATCGTCGGCCTTTACGGCGTGCTCGCGCGCATCGAGCCCTCGCCGATCGTGGAATTGAACCGCGCGGTCGCGGTCGCGATGCGCGATGGGCCGGCCGCGGGGCTCGCGCTGGTGGACGACATACTCGCGGGCGGGGAGCTCGACGGTTACGCGCTCGCCCACGCGGCGCGCGCGGACCTCTGCCGCCGCCTCGGAAAAGCCGCGGATGCGCGCGCATCCTACGAGCGGGCGTTGCGGCTCACCGAGCAGGAGCCGCAGCGGCGATTCATCGAGCGGCGGCTGCGCGAGCTTGCCCCGCATTAGTGTCGAATCAGGGAAGTCCCAATCGACTAGTGGTGTCTGCAACATCTCAGGTACGACCGATGGTCAAACGCACCGCGATCCGCGTCTCCCGCCGCTACCGTGCGCCGCCCGAGCGCGTCTTCGACGCCTGGCTCGATCCGGAAGTCGCGCGCCGGTGGCTCTTCGCGACCGCCGAGCGCCCGATGGCGCGCGTCGCAATCGATGCGCGGGTCGCGGGGTCGTTCCGGCTCGAGGACGACCGCGCGGGCGCGGCGATCGCCTACGCGGGCGAATACACCGAGATCGTCCCACCGCGGCGCCTCGCCTTCACCTTGTCGGCCGAGCACCACCCGCGCGCCGTGACGCAGGTGCGGGTCGAGATCGTTCCGCGCGAGACCGGCTGCGGCGTGACGGTGACCAACGAGAACGTGCCGCGCGATTACGCGAGCGGGACCGAGGCGCGGTGGACCGGCATCCTCTACGGGCTCGGCGAAACGCTTCGATCGAGCCATCGACCGGCGGCCGAAGCGCCGCCACCCAGGAGAAAGCGATGAAATACCTGTGCCTCATTTGCGCGGAGAAAGTGATGGAGCAGATGCCGCAGGAGGACGCGGCGAACCATTTCGACGAATACGCCGAGTTCACCGAGAACATCCGCAAGAGCGGCCACTACCTCGGCTGCAACCGGCTGCAGCCTCCCGCGGCCGCGGTCACCGTGCGGGTGCGCAACGGCAAGGTGTCGACCACCGACGGGCCGTTCGTGGAGACCAAGGAGCAGCTCGGCGGCTACTATGTGATAGAGGCCAAGGATCTGAACGAGGCGATACAGGTCGCCTCGCGAATACCCGGAGCACGCTTCGGCTGCGTCGAGGTGCGGCCGATCGCGGAGGACGAGCAGACGATGCGCGCGCTCGGTTTTGCGCTGCGCGCGGCTCGCCAGTGAACGAACGGAAGGAAACCAGGGTTTCCCTCCGTAGCCTCCTTTCCTTACACACGATTCCCCCAACGGAGAGCGCCATGAAGTACTTATGCCTGGTCTACAGCGAAGAGAAGAACCTCGACGCGGTGCCCATCACCGACTGCCTCGCGTGCGGGGACGCGCTCCGCGCGAGCGGCAAGCTCGTCGCGGCCGAAGCGCTGCAACCGGTGCAGACCGCGACCACGGTGCGCGTGCGCAACGGCAAAGTCTCGATCACCGACGGGCCTTTCGCCGAGACCAAAGAGCAGCTCGCGGGTTTCTACCTCGTCGATGCTAAAAACCTCGACGAGGCGATCGAGGTCGCTGCCAAGATCCCGCCTGCGAAAGTGGGAAGCATCGAAGTGCGCCCGATCAGGGACCTGTTCGCCGAGCTCTGACACGGCATGCCGGCCCCCTCGACGCAGTTAAACCGTAGGAAGGGGGTTACGGGGGAAACTCTTCGGTTTCCCCTGTTCGTTCACTGCAAAGTGGGGTTGAGCCTGTGGCTCAACCCACTTTGCAGCTCGCGCCGCCGTCGACCGGCAGCACCGCGCCGGTGACGAAACCCGCTTCGTCGGAGGCGAAGTACAGCGCGGCGTGCGCGATGTCCCACGCGGTGCCCTGCTTCTGCCGCAGCGGCACTTTCGCATCGCGCTCGGCGGCGACGTCGTCGCGGGTGCGGCCCCATGCGCGCGCCCGCGTGTCGACCGCCATCGGCGTATCCATGAGACCCGGCAGGATGACGTTCGCGCGTATGCCGTAAGGCGCATTGTGGATCGCGAGCTGGCGCGTGTAGGCGATCATCGCCGCCTTGCTCGCCTTGTAAGTGACCCACGGGTAATTATCGATCGCCGCCAGCGACGAGATGTTCACGATCGAGCCGCTCTTCTGCTCGCGCATGATCGGCAGCGCGTGCTTGCACGCCATCACGACCCCGCGCAGGTTGACCGTCATGATGAGATCGAACGCGGCTTCGGTGATTTCGGTGGGAGAGGCATCGCCGCCGGCCACGCTGATGCCGACGTTGTTGTGAAGGACGTCGATGCGACCCCAGCGCTTCACGCAATCGGCCATGCACTCCCTCAACTGCTCCTCGCGGGTGACGTCCGCCTGGAACGATTCGGCGGTGCCGCCCTCCTTCCGGATGAGGCCGACCGTCTCCGCGGCCGAAGCCTCGTCGCGATCGACCGCGAGCACCTTCGCGCCTTCGCGCGCGAACAGGATCGCCGTCGCGCGCCCGTTGCCCATGCCCGTGCCGGGGCTTTGCCCCGCCCCGATCACTATCGCCACCTTGCCGTCCAGCCGCGCAGCCATGTCCCGCCCTCCTTTGAAGATAAATTCAGGCAAATTTCGCTGCATCCCGAAATGCGCCACAATGCTCCGCGGAAATCATTCGCTTTTCACTGGAGGAGGGGTCCCATGACGCTCAAGCTGAACCACCTGCACCTGAAGACCGACGATCCG
>CAZULX010000183.1:0-9038 GCA_964621335.1 uncultured Streptomycetaceae bacterium | reverse complement strand
CGGCCGCCGAATGGCGGCCGCCGCGAACCGGGTTTCACGCTCGACGGACATGCCGTTGCGGGCACCAGGAGGCGCGCCGGCTCGGCTTTGCCGCCGCCCGGGCGTCGGGCAGCGCTAGTAAACAATCCGGGTTAATGCAGTTGTACGACGGCGTGCGCGACGCGCTGCGCGATGGGAACGCGCGATTCGATGCCTTCGCTCATCTCGAGGAGCGCGTAATAGGAATAGCCGCCCTCCTTGCGCAGCTTCTCGGCGGTGCGCTTGACGACCGTGCCGGCCTCGCCTTCGCCGCCGGTGATGAAGCGCTTCATCGTGAGCTCGATGCGATAGCGGCGCGCGCCGATCGGCTCGACTTCCACTTTCCAGTTCGGCGCGAGCGGGTCTATCACCAGGAAGACGATGCCGGCGGCGACCAGCGATTCCGCGGGGATCGAAAGCGAAGGGCTCACGTTCAACTGGCGCGCGGGAATCAGCGTCCGCGGCCCGTTCTCGCCTTCCATGCTGCTGCAGCCGGATGCGAGGAGCGCGGCGGCGGCGATCGTGCATGCGATTCTGTGTCTCATCATATGAGGTCGAACAGCCTGAGTTGCGTTACCACGATATAGGACTTCTGCGCCGCTTGGAGCCCGACCTGCTTGCGCGTGAGATCCGAGAGGGCCTGCGCGTAGTCGAGGCTTTGCAGGCGCGAGAGGTCTTCCTCGTAATGCAGGTCGAAATCAGCGGTCGTGATTTTCACCGCCTCGATCTCCTGCATCCGGCTGCCGGTGGCGCTCGCCGCGGTGAGCACCGAGTCGAGCGCGCGGTCGATGCTCGCCGATCCGAGAGTGAGGCTGTTCTGGAAGCTCGCGCGCGAGGTCGCCTGCTGCGCCGTGATCGGGGTCTGCAGCGTCGTGATGAGATCGTGGACGGTCGCGAACACGTCGCGGTTCTGCGCACGCCCGATGGCGAGCGTGTCGCCGTCCGCGGGCGCGCCGGAGACGTCGATCGCGATGCCGGCGTCGAAAGGCGCCGCGCTTGGGTCGCCGGCCTGCCGCTGCAGCACGATCTCCGCGCCCGACGTGTAGGCGCGCGCGTGCGGACCCGCCGCCGGGGCAAGACCGGTGAGCATCGAGACGTTGGCGACGGTGTCCACGATATCGTAGGTCGTGACGGGCGGCACGGCGTTGTCGACGTGGAAGACGACGTCGTAGTCGCGGCTGTTGGCGGGATTCGCCCACGCCGCGGGGTTGCGCACCGTGCCGGCGCTCACGACCGCGGTGCCGGCGTTCGCCGGATCGGGACGCGTCACGAAAGTGCCGTTGCCTTCGCGTATGCGCTGGAAGACTTCGGCGCCGCTGTCGCCGACCGCGAGGCGCCGCTGCGGGCCGATCTGCACCACGCGCTGGCCTTCGTCGCCGGCGTAGCTCACGACACCCGGCGCCGATTCGATGAAAGGCTGCACCGACCCCTGGTAGCCCGAGAAGAGATACAGGCCTTTGCCGTCGGTGCGGTTGGCGACCGCGATCAACTGGTCGTAGAGGCCCTCCATCTCGGTCGCAAGGCTCGCGCGATCGACGTTCTGCAGGCTCGCGTTGCCGGCCTTCACGATGAGCGTCTTGATGTCCTGCAGCACGCGGGTCGCCTCGCCGAGAGTCTGCTCCTCGAGCGCGAGCGCGGCTTCCGCGTTCGCCGCGTTGGTGCCGTACTGCTTGTTGATGCCTTTCGCCTGCTCGATGTTGATCGAGGCCGCGGCGGCGATCGGATCGTCGGAAGGCTTGAGCACGCGCTTGCCGGCGGCGATTTTCTCCTGCAGCTCGATCTGCTCGCTCATCTGGCGCTGCACGCCGGTCATGCCGCGCTCGTACAACATGTTGGTGGACAATCTCATGGCTAGCGTCCTATGGCGAGTATGGTGTCGAAGAGGGTCGAGGCGATTTCGATCACCTTGCCCGAAGCCTGGTACGCCTGCTGGTAGCGGAGCAGGTTCGCCGCCTCTTCGTCGAGATTGACGCCCGACATCGATTGCTGGGACTCGCGCGCGCGGAGCGCGATCGAGTCCTGCGCGAGCGCCGCGATGTTCATGTCGCGCGCGGTGTTGCCGATCGAGCTCGTGAGCTCGCCGTAGGAGCCCTGGTAAGTCGCGGTGCCGCCGTTCAGCACGTTCTGGCCCTGCAGCGCCGCGAGCGCGAGCGCGTTGCGGTTGTCCGCCGTGCCGTTGGCGTTGGTCGACACCGTGAAGGCGTCGCCGGCCTCCGGCGCACCGCTCATCTGCACGGTCCAGCCGTTGTACGTGATGTCGGCGCCCGGCGTATAGACGACGCCCACCGGGTTGCCGGTGCCCACGCCCGTGACGTCGAAAGTCGTCGCGCTGGTGAACGTGATCGTCACCGGCTGCTGCACGTTCGCGTCGAGCGGCGCGCTCACTTCACCCGCGCTGATCCTGCCGGTGCCGGCGTTGGCGCCGCTCGATCCGGTTCTCACCGGCGCCGCCGCGGCGATGAGCGCCGCGTTGCCGATCGCCACGTTGATGTCGCGCGCGGCGTTCGCCGTGGGCTGGATCAGGAAGCTGTCGCCGTCCGCCGGCACGCCGCCCGTCAACTGTATGGAGAGGCCGTCGACGGTTTGCGGGAGCGCCGCGAAAGTCTGCGTCGTGTTGTCCGAGAGGCGCGTGAGCTGATAAGCGCCGCCGCTGAAAGCGAGCCGGTAGTCGCTCGCCGCGAGCCCCGCCGCGTCGGTGATGCTCGCCGCGACCACTGCGCTCCCGGTATTGCCCGCGCGCCCCGTCACCACCGGCTGCGGCAGCACGAAGAAGTCGCCTCCGAGCGCGCCGAGCATGTCCTGTCCGGCGCGGTGCTGGGCATTGAAGCTCTCCGCAAGCCCCGCGGCGATGCGCCCGAGCTCGTTCCGGGAGTCGGTGAGGGTGTTGGCGCGGAAAGAGAGGAGCGCTCCCAACGCTCCGCCGGTGAGGCTCTGCGGCGGCAGGATCACCGCGCCCGTCCCCACGACGTAAGCGACTTCGGTTTGCCCCGGCGTCACGGGCGAGGCGACGGCCGCCAGGCGGTACGCCTGCGTGCCGACGACGAGCGCCTGTCCCGAGCCTATCGTAACGGTGACGTTGCCGTCGGACTGCGCCATCGCCGTTGCGCCGACGAGCTCGTTCAGCTCGGCGATCAACTGACCGCGCTTGTCCAGGAGATCGTTGGGCGGATGTCTGGGATCGATCTGCGTGCTCGTGATGCGCAGGTTGAGCGCGGCTATCTCGCGCGCGTAAGAATTCACGCTCGAAACCGTGCTTTCGAGCTGGGCGTTGATGCCCGTGCCGATCTCGCGCAGCCGGTTGTCGAGCGTCTGGAAGCGCGTCGCGAGCGAGTGGCCCGCCGCCAGCATGGCGCCGCGCGAAGGCGCGGAGCTCGGGTTGGCGGCGACTTCCTGCACGCCTTCGAAAAAGCCCTGCAGCGCCGGCGCGAGGCCCGCGGCCGGGTCGGCGAGCAGGTTCTCGATCTGCGAGACCTGCGTCGCGTAGGTGTTGTAGTAGCTCGCCTGCGCCTGCGAGCGCCCCATCTGGGATTCGAGGAAATCGCTGTAGATGCGTCTGACGACGTCGACCTGGACGCCCGAGCCGATGAACCCGGCGCCGGTGTAGTGCGGGGTCGCGTTCGACTGCACCGTTTCCTGGCGGTGAAAGCCCGGCGTGCTCGCGTTCGCGATGTTATGGCCGGTCGTGACGAGGCCCGCCTGCGCCGCCGTCAGACCCGATATGCCGATGCCGAAGATGCCGCTCGCCATTGCTCCCTACTCCTTCTGTGTAGCGTTAACGGCTGCGCCGGCCGCGACTTGCGCGTTCATGACGCAAGCCCTTCGCGCATGATGCTGCCCGTGATGATGCGCTGGAGCTTGGCGGCGTAGGCGGGGTCGGTCGCGTAACCCGCTCTTTGCAGGCCCTGCGCGAACGCCTTCGCGTCGCTCGCTTCCAGCACCGCGGAATAGCGCGGGTTGTTCTTGAGCAGATTCGCGTAATCCATGAACGATTCGGCGTAAGAGGCGTACGAGCGGAACTTGTCGACGACTTTCTGCTTGATGCCGTTCACAAACTCGTGCGTGGTCGTGTCGGCGCTGCCGCCCGACCAGTTGCCGGTCGCCTTGATGCCGAATACGTTGTGCGTCGAAGCGCCGTCGGCGAACTTGATCTCGCGGCGGCCCCATCCCGATTCGAGCGCGGCCTGGCCGAGTATGAATTGCGGCGGTATGCCGGTGGCGCGCGAAGCCTGCACCGCGTGCGGCCACATCTTGTCGATGAAGCTGCGCACGCCTGCGCTCGCGCCCTTGGGCGCTTCCGGCGGGCTGGGAGCGACCGTCGCTTTCGCGCGCACGCGGGCCGCCGCGAGCGCCTCGATCAGGCTCACCGGTCCGCCCGCGGAACTGGGGTTGGAGTCGATTGTTCGCGTCGAGGGCAGGCCGGAGCGTAAATCGACTCCGACCCCATTTTCGCCGCCTTTGGAAAGCTGGCGCGCCATGACTTCCGCGAGCCCGATCCCGCGCGCGGACATCGACTGCGCGAGCTGCTGGTCGAGCATCCCGGTGTACATGCGCGTCTGCTCGCTGTCGAACATGCCGTCCTTGGGAGTCGCTTCGCGCATGCTCTTCAGCAGCATGTTCACGAACAGCGTCTCGAACTGCTTCGAGACGTCGCGGATCGCCTTCTCGGGCGAGCTGCCGGCCTGCGAGCGGAGCTTCTCCAGTCCGCGCGGGTCGAGTGCGAGCGATGCGGCAGTGGTCGCCATCAGATGATCTCGAGCTCCGCGCGCAGCGCGCCCGCGGATTTCATCGCCTGCAGGATCGAGAGCAGGTCCTGGGGCGTCGCGCCGATCGCGTTCAGCGCCTTGACGACGTCGTTCAGGTTGGCGCCGCTCATCATCGTGAGCCCGCCCTTGTCCTGCTTGATCTCGATCTGGGCGCGCTCGCCGACGACGGTCGCGCCGCCGGGCGCGAACGGCCGCGCCTGGCTCACGACGGGCTCGCTGGTGATCGAAACCGAAAGGTTGCCGTGCGCGATCGCACAGGTCTCGACGGTCACTGCGCGGTTCATGACGACCGATCCCGTGCGCGCGTTGACGATCACTTTCGCGGACGCGAGGCCGGGCGTCACGTCGAGGCTTTCGACGCGCGCCAGAAAGGAGACGCGGTGCGCGGGATCGGCGGGTGCGGAGACCTGCACCGTGCGTCCGTCGATCGCGACCGCCATGCCGTCGCCGAGAGCGCCGTTGATCGCGTTCACGATGCGCTCGGTGGTGGTGAAGTCGGTCGAGTTGACCGACAGGATGACGTTGCCGTCGTGCGCGAGCGCAGTCGGCACCAGGCGCTCCACTGTCGCGCCCGCGGAGATGCGCCCGACCGAGAGGTGATTCACGGTGACGCTCGTGCCGCCCGCGGTCGAAGCGCCCACGCCGCCGACGATGATGTTCCCCTGCGACAGCGCGTAGACCTGCCCGTCCGCGCCTTTGAGCGGCGTCATCAGCAGCGTGCCGCCGCGCAGCGATTTCGCGTTGCCGAGCGAGGAGACCGTGACGTCGAGCTGCTGCCCGGGCCGCGCGAACGCGGGCAGGACCGCCGTCACCATAGCGGCCGCGACGTTTTTCAACTGGAGGTTCGTTCCCGGCGGGAGCGTGATGCCGAGCTGCGAGAGCATCGTCGTCAGGCTCTGCACCGTGAACGGCGTCTGTGTCGTCTGGTCGCCCGTGCCGTCCAGCCCGACGACGAGACCGTAGCCCAGCAGCGCGTTCGAGCGCACGCCCTGGATCGAGGCGAGATCCTTGATGCGCTCGGCGTGCGCGGGCAGCGCGGTTGCAAGCGATGCGACTGCGATCACCGCAGCCGAGGCGAAGCGCAGGGTGCGTTGATAGCGCACCGCGCGTGCGAGCCTGGCGAATAGGGTTTGCATGTTTGTTATCCGGTCAGAACGGCAGTACGTTCAGGAAAAAGCGCGTGAGCCAGCCGGTCTGCTGGTTCTCGGCCACTGCGCCGCTGCCGCGATACTCGATGCGCGCGTCGGCAACCTGCGTCGAGAAGACCGTGTTCGCCGCGTTCAGGTGGATCGGGTTCACGATCCCCGAAAGGCGTATGTATTCCGAGCCCTGGTTGATGCCGACCTGTTTCTCGCCGCTCACGAGGAGGTTGCCGTTCGGCAGGACTTCGGTCACAGTAACCGTGATCGTGCCGGTGAAAACGTTGTTGTTGGTGCTCTCGCCTTTGCCGTCGAAGGAGAAGTCGGACGTGGCGCCCAGCGTCGAGCCGAGGAAAGACTTGCCCGGGAGCCCCTGGAGGCCGGTCACGCCGAAGTTGTTGTTGCTCGCGCGGCCGGTGTTGGTCGCGGATTTCTTGCTCGCGTTGGTGTTCTCGAGGATCGCGATCGTCAGCGTGTCGCCGACGCGGCGCGCGCGGCGGTCTTCGAACAGCAAGCCGTTCGAAAGCCCGATCGAATAGATCGCGCCGTCGGTGGGCGCAGGCGCCACAGGCGACGCGGGGCGCACGCTGATCGGCTGGTGCACGCTCGTGGGCGGCGTGACGGTGACGCAGCCGGCGCTTGCGAGGGCGAGGAGCGCGAGGCCGAGTATGGTTTTCGTGTTCATTTACGAATCCTTCGTATCGGTTCAACGTCAAAATGGATTCTGGCGTCCGCCAGAATGACGTCGGTCTGTCGTCATTCCGGACGAGTCGCAGTCGCGACGCGATCCGGAATCCATTGTTCATTCGTTACAGTTGCGATAGTTTCTGCAGCATCTGGTCGGAGCTCTGTATCGCTTTCGAGTTGATTTCGTAGGCGCGCTGCGTCTGGATCATGCCGACCAGCTCCTCGACCACGTTGACGTTGGACGTCTCCACGAAGCCCTGGTTGAGCAGGCCCATGCCGTTGCTGCCGGGGGTGTTGGAGCTTGGTGTGCCGGACGCGGCGGTCTCGATATAGAGGTTCTCGCCCATGCTTTGCAGGCCGGCGGCGTTCATGAATCCGGTGAGCTGGAGCGTGCCGACCTGCGTCGTGCCGGTCGTGCCCGCGCGCTGTACCGACACGATGCCGTCGCGGCTCATGGTGACCGACAGCGTGTTCGGCGGGATGGTGATCGCCGGCTGCACCGCGAACCCGCTCGAAGTCACGAGCTGTCCTTGCGCGTTCACCTGGAACGAACCGTCCCGCGTGTACGCCGAGGTGCCGTCGGGCATCTGCACCTGGAAAAAGCCGTTGCCGTTGATCGCGACGTCCATCGGGTTCGACGTCTGCTGGAGATTGCCCTGCGTGAAGAGCTTCTCCGTCGCGACCGGGCGCACGCCCGTGCCGAGCTGCAGGCCCGAAGGAAGCTGCGTCTGTCCGGACGAATGCGCGCCGGGCTGGCGGATCGTCTGATAGAGCAGGTCTTCGAATACCGCGCGGCTGCGCTTGAAACCGTGGGTGCTGACGTTCGCGAGGTTGTTCGCGATCACGTCCATCTGGGTCTGCTGTGCGTCCAGGCCCGTCTTCGATATCCATAACGATCGGATCATGAGGTTCTCCGTTACTGCTAGCGCATTGAGAGGATTTGGGTCGCCTGGCGGTCATTGCCGTCGGCGTTCTGCAGGATCTTCATCTGCATGTCGAACTGGCGCGAGATCGAGATCATGCTGACCATCGCCTCGACGACGTTCACGTTGCTCCCTTCGAGCGCGCCGCCGTGCAGCTTCACTTTGGGGTCGACTTCCGCGGTGGCGTTCCCGCGCATCCTGAAGTAGCCGTCGTCGCCGCGCACGAGCTGCGCTTCGGGGGGATTCACGAGCTTGATGCGGCCGAGCGGAGTCACCTGCGTCGCCTGGGCGGCGTTCGTCGGCACCGTCGAGACCGTGCCGTCACCGCCCACGGTGACCCGCGTGTCGCCGGGGACTGCGATCGGGCCGCCGTCGCCGAGGATGCTCAAGCCTCCCCGCGTCTGCAGCATGCCGTTCACGTTGACCTGGAGACTGCCGTTGCGCGTATAGGCTTCGGAGCCGTCGGCCATCTGCACCGCGATCCAGCCGGCGCCTTCCACCGCGACGTCGAGGTCGCGGCCGGTCTGCTGGATCGCTCCCGGCGTGAAGTCGGCGCCGGGCGTCGACTCGACGACGAAAGCGCGGGTCGCCGCGCCTTCGCCCAGCACTTCCGCCGCCCGGAACGCGCCCATCTGCGCGCGAAACCCGGTCGTGGAGGCGTTCGCGAGGTTGTTCGCGACCACGCTCTGCTGCTCGAGCATCTGCTTCGCGCCGCTCATCGCGACGTAAATCATCCGGTCCATGTATCAGCCCTCGTTACTCGTTACTCGTCACTGGTTACCCGTCACTCGTCACTCGTCACCCGTCACCCGTCACCCGTCACTGCATTACCGCAGGTTGACGAGCGTCTGCAGCGTCTGGTCCTGCGTCTTGATCGTCTGCGCGTTCGCCTGGTAGACGCGCTGCGCCGTAATCATGCTGACGAGCTCCTGCGTCAAGTCGACGTTCGAGTCTTCCACCGCCGCCGATTTCAGCGTTCCGAGGCTGCCGGTGACCGGAGTGCCCACCACGGGCTGGCCCGAGTCGCTCGTTTCCTGCCACTGGTTGCTGCCCATGGGGCGAAGCCCGTTGGCATTGGCGAAATTGGCGAGCACGATCTGTCCCAGGGGGTTCGCTTCGCCGTTCGAGTAGCGGCCCAGCACCATGCCGGATTCCGAGATATCGAAGCCGGTCAGCCGGCCCGACGTGTAGCCGTTCTGGCTGAGCGTGGTGACGGCGAAGTCGGACCCGTACTGCGTGCTGCCCGAGAAGTCGATCGCGGTCACGAGGGGAGTCACCGCCCCGTTCGTGAGCGTGATCGCGACGCCCGTGATCGGCATGCCGCTGATCAGAGAGCCGTTGTTGCTGAAGTTCATCGTGATCGGCTGTCCTGCGCCCGCGCCGAGATCGACGTCAGCGACCGGCCCGCCGTCCACGGTCCCGTGAACATCCCACTCGCCGGGGGTTGCCGCCTTGACGAAATACAGCGTCACCGCGTGCGTGTTGCCGAGCGAATCGTAGACGGCGGT
>CAZULX010000182.1:0-3676 GCA_964621335.1 uncultured Streptomycetaceae bacterium | reverse complement strand
AATCCTGGAAGTGATTTCAGGCTTGCTCGAATCCGTCGACGTCCAATTCGAAGACGAACCCGCCATTGAAGAAAGTCTTCTGGTCTGGAAGGATGGCGCTGCCGATTTTGCAGACTGCCTGATCGGCGCTCACAACCGCAGAATGGGCTGCAGGGCCACCGCGACTTTCGACGCGAAGGCACTGAAGCTGCCGGCTTTTATTGCCTTGTAATCACCTTTCATTCTGCCGCTGGCTTCGAGGCCTTTCCGCAACGTGGCGATTCCGTGGCGCGCAGTCCTCACCTGCGCATCCGCGATCCGAGAACCAGCAGCAACCCCGTCCCCAATCCCCACGCGCCGTTGATGACGAAGCCGGTCATCATCCGGCTCGCCTGCCACCCGCCCGCCACCGGCTGGCCCTTCAGCGGCGCCACCACGAACCACGCGACCAGCGTCGGAAAGATCGCGCCGAAAAGAAACGCATAAACCCAATACTGCGCACCTCGCGGAAAGCGCTGCTCGACGGCGGCGTAGACCACGCCCCACACGCCGCCCCAGAACGCGATCGAGATCACCCGCGGCACGCCGAACGGCGGCACCGCGGCAAACGAGTAAGTCGCGGCTTTCGCGATCCCCATCTGAGTGAGCAGCGCGAGCACCGGCTGGTGGAACAGCAGAACCGCGATGAAGCCTGCCACGAAGCCGAGGATGAGCTTGCGGGCAGAGATCGTGCGGTGACTTGCGGTGGCGGGCATTGCCGTCCTCCTACTCGACCTCGGCGTTGCGCAACATGTAACGTCGCGAGTGTCACGAATCAACCGGGCGCAGTCAACGAGACCCGCGCACCATTTCCCGCATCCTCGCGACCGCCGCGCCCGGCGAGTTGTAGATGGGTGTCGTGTTGACTGCCTGAACGGCAGGAACGGCGCGTGAGAGCGTGAATTGCGCGAGAACGATCGCATCGCAGTTCCCGATGTCGCGGGCGCGTTCTGCAACCAGGCGGTCGTGCGTGGCGGCATCGCCGCCGGCCAGCGCGTCGAAAGCATGCTCGACGACGTAGGGCACGAGCTCCACCTTCCGGCCCCGGGCTGCCGCCATGTCCTCGATCTCCACCGATATCGACGCAATGGTGGGGCCGACAGTGGCCATGACCGCGATGCGGGAGCCTGCGTCGAGCGCCTTATCGATCATGGCGTCGTTGGGCTTCAGAATGGGCAGCTCGAACTCCTCGATGCAGGCGTCGATCACCGGCCGGAAAGCCGAGCAGGTGAACAATATGCCGTCCGCGCCGCGGCCCACCATGTGGCGTGTAAGCTCCTGGAATACCGCATACATTTCAGGCACTACGCCGCCCGCTTCACGCACCCATGCGAACAGGCTGTCGTCGAGCAGATTGCTGACGCGCGCTTCCGGCCATTCCGCCGTGAAGGCGCGTACCGCGGCGTCCATCGCATCCTTGTGCACGCTGAACAGAAAGATGTGCGGGTGTCGAGCCATGAGATTCGATTCCTTCCTCCGGGGCTGCCGCTATTGCAAAAGCGCACGCTCCCTATAGCACAATTCCCGGTTTCGTCGCGCTGCAAGGCCGGCCCCTCTTCCAGCTTCCATCGCAGAGCCCGCTCATTTGACCGCCTGTCATGCACGGGCGATACTCGTTCGAGGTGCTCTCGAGGAGGCGATACATGAACGACATGCTCCGCTCGCCCGTACTGACGTCGACGATCGCGACAGCCTATGCGAAGGATGGCTGCTTCTTCCCGTACGACGTGATCAGCGAGACCGAGGCGGCCGAGCTGCTTGCCGACCTCGAAGCCGCGGAGGCCGCAGTCGCGAGTGATCGCGCCAGACTCTCGATGGTGCGGAGTTTCCCGGCCCAGCTGCTGCCCTCGTTTGCCCGCCTGGTCCGTCACCCGCGCCTCATCGAGGCAGTGTCGCAGATCATCGGCCCCGATCTGCTGGTATGGGGCAGCGGGCTCTTCATCAAGGAGCCGAGCTCCCGAAGCTTCGTGAGCTGGCATCAGGACCTCAACTATTGGGGTCTCGACGGCGATCAGGAGGTCACGGCCTGGGTCGGGCTCACGCCGGCGACTGTCGAGAACGGCTGCATGCGCTTCGTGCCCGGCAGTCACGCGAACAAAGTCGTGCCGCATGTCGACTCGTTCGCGCAGGACAACCTGCTCACGCGCGGTCAGGAGATCGCCGTCAAGGTGGACGAAGCGAGCGCGGTGAATGTCGAGCTGCGCGCCGGCCAGGCTTCGTTTCATCACGGGCACATGTTTCATGGCTCGGGCCCGAACGGAACGAGTTCGCGCCGCGTGGGTGTCGCCATACGTTACGTCGCGCCGTCGATGAAGCAGATCTCGGGCGACAAGCTGCTCGTTTCGCACGTGAGCGGCAAGGACAAGTACGGACACTTCGACGTTGCGCCCCCGCCTGCGGGCCGGCTGCTGGAAGAGGACTTCGACCGGGTCCGCCGCAACATGGAGGTGAAACGCGGCATCCTCCACAAGGGCGTCAAGCCCGAGCTGGTGAAGGAGGCTCCCAAAGCCTGACACTCGGCCTGGGTCGTCGTAACATACAGCGCCTCGCCGATGATCTCCCGCCCATGACACGTTTGCCCCGCATTCTTGCGACACCCGCAGCGGCCTGGCTGCTCTTCGCAGGCGGCGCGTCTTTCGGCGCCTCGCCGCCCGTGACTGAGGAGCTGCTGGCGCCTCTCACATCCGCATACATGCGAGCCGTCAAACCGGGCGAGGAAGCTGAGCTGCACCGGGGGCTTTTCGAAACAGTGCTGGAACGGGTCCACCGCACCTATGCGCGGGATGTGGACGTGCCGGAGCTCATGGCCGTGGCGCTGAAGACGCTCGAGCCGCTGGAGCCGCTATCGGGCGAGCCGGCGGAGGTCTTCAGGAAGACCATCAACATGGCGCTAGCAACTCTCGACCCGCACACGCGCTACCTCGATCCGCGTGCGCAGTTGAGGCAGCGCAGCGCCATCATGGGCGCCTTCGGCGGCCTCGGTCTGCAAGTCGACATGGTCGAAGGGTTGGTGCGCGTGGTCGCTCCGATGCCCGGCACGCCGGCGGAGCGCGCGGGACTGCAAAGCGGCGACTTGATCGTGCGTTTCGACGACCAGCCCGTGCAAGGCATGGCGCTCGCCGACGCCATTTCCCGGATGCGCGGCGAGCCGGGCACACCGATCGCTCTGCTGATCCGTCGTGCGGGACAGGGAGACGACTTCAGTGTTTCGCTGGTGCGGGAAACCATACGCACCCAGGCCCTGCGCTGGAGCATGGAAGGCGACGTGCTGGTCTTGCGCCTCGCGAGCTTCACGGGCTCGGTGTCCGCGGCAATGGAGAAGGCCATAGCCGACGCGACTGCCATCCGACAGCCCCGCGGGGTGGTTCTCGACATGCGCGGCAACGGCGGAGGCCTTTTTCGCCAGGCGGTGAGGACGGCAGACGCATTTCTGGGCGAGGGCGAAATCGTTTCGGTGCGAGGCCGAGACGCTGCCAAGCGGCGCGCCTGGCAGGCCGACTCCGACGAGATGCTGGCCGGCGTGCCGATGGTGGTGCTGATCGACGGGCGCTCCGCGTCGGCGGCGGAGCTCGTCGCCGCGGCGCTCCAGGAAAACGGCCGCGCGACCGTCATGGGGCAGCGCAGCTTCGGCAAGGGCAGCGTCCAGGTCATCGTCTCG
>CAZULX010000181.1:0-3829 GCA_964621335.1 uncultured Streptomycetaceae bacterium | reverse complement strand
CGCATTTTCGGCAGCGCCGAAGCCACCGCTGTTTTCACCCCGGAAGGCGCTCAATAGTCAGGGTCGCCGAGCGACCGCAAGGGAGCCGAAGGAAAGGAGGTTACGGAGGGAAACCTTGGTTTCCCTCCGTTTCGTACCATGCGGTTTAGCGGGTGGAATTACCACCCGCTAAACCGAGGCCAACAGGCCTCGACCACCGGTTCGCCGGCGATGACGTGGTACTGCGGATGCTGCGCGGCGGTCGCGCAGGCGTGGTTCGGCAGTATGCGCAGCAGCGTGCCCACCGGGAAACGCGCCAGGTCGATCGCACCGCCGTGGCGCCGGGCGACGATGCCGTGCTCCTGGTTGGTATCGACGACGACGAGGTCGTCGATCGGGCGGCCGGCGAGATCGCACACGAGCCCGTAACCCTGGTCCACGCGCTGCTTCGCCGTCCCGCGATCGCGCGACAAAGCCATCCATCCCGCATCGGTGATGATCCAGTTGCGCTCGGCCTGATGACCGATGACGCTCGTCAGCACCGACAGCGCGATGTCATCGACCTCGCACACGCTCAGGCCCGCCATGAAGAGATCGAAGAACATGTAGACCCCCGCGCGCACTTCGGTGACGCCGTCCAGGCGCTCGGCGTAGGTGGCGGTCGGCGAAGAACCGACGCTCACGATCGGACACGGGAGACCGGCGCCGCGCAGGGCATCGGCGGACTCGACGACCGCAGCGCGCTCGCGCTCGGCCATCGCCCGTATCGCCTCGACCGTGGGCGAGTTGTAGGAATCCCCCGCGTGCGTCATCACCCCTCGCAGCGCGCTGCCTTTGCCACTGTGCAGCCGCCTTCCGATGTCGATCAGCGCGGCATCGCCCGGCTTGATCCCGGAGCGATGGCCGTCGCTGTCGATCTCGATCAGCGCGGGGAACACCACGCCCATCTCCGCGCCTTTCGCCGCCACCATGCCGGCGGCTTCGGCATTGTCGAGGAGGATCGTGATGTCCGCGCCCCTGCGCTGCAGCGCCGCGACGTGCTCGAGCTTGTTCGGCGCGATGCCGACCGCGTACAGGATGTCGGTGATCCCGTGCGTCAGAAAGTATTCCGCTTCCTTGAGCGTCGACACCGTGATGGCGCGCGGGCGTACTTGCGCCGGATCGCCGGGCTGGCCGTCGAGCGCGCGCTGCACGACGTCGATCGCCTTCGCGGTCTTGACGTGTGGACGCAGCCGCACCCGGAGTTGAGTCAGGTGCTCCCGCATGCGCGCGAGGTTGCGATCGAGGATGTTGCGGTCGAGTACGAGTGCGGGGGTTTCGAGATCGGTGAGCTGCATGGAAGGCGCCCGGATGAAGCTCTGGATTATAGACTTCGAGGTCGGCTCCGGGCGTCAAGTTGCTCCGCGCTGGCAGCCGCGCTACATTCCTCTGCCTCTTCGTGACGAGACTGTTTCCATGAGCAGCCCTGCCCCGCTCGCCGCTTCGACCCCGCAAACGATTTCCCAGACGCTCGCGAGCTTCGCCGACCGCGTCTCATCGGGTACGCTCCCGGCGCACGTGACGGAGCGTGCGAAGCTGCACATGCTCGACGTGATCGGCACGGCGCTCGCCGCGACGAAGTTCGATTTCGCGCACCGCGCGATGGCGGCGCTCGTCGCCGCGGGCGAGCCCGGCAGGCACAGCGTGATCGGCCTGCCGGTGAAGCTCCTCATGCGCGACGCCGCCCTGCTGAACGGCATCCTCGCGCACGGCCTCGACTACGACGACACCCACCCGGGCGCGATCGTGCACCCGAGCAGCAGCGCTTTTCCGTGCGCGCTCGCCGTCGCCGAGAAAACCGGTGCGAGCGGTGCGGAGCTGATCGCCGCCTACACGCTGGGCGTGGAGGTCTCGACGCGCGTCGGCCTGGCCGCCGCGGGCGCGATGCACACCATGGGCTTTCACACGACCGGCATCGCGGGCCACTTCGGCTGCACGATGGCCGCCGGCAAGCTCCTGGGATTGAGCGCCGAGCAGTTCGTCATGGCGCAGGGGCTCGCCGGAAGCACTTCGTCCGCGGTTTCGGAACACCGCGCGGACGGCGCGTGGAACAAGCGCATGCACCCGGGCTGGGCGGGCGTGGGCGGGATCACCGCCGCACTCCTCGCGCGCAGCGGTTTCGTCGGCACCAAGCGAATCTACGAGGGCGCTGACGGGCTTTATCGCTCGCACACCGGAGGACGCTTCGAGGAAGTCGATCTTTCGGCGCTGACGCGCGATCTCGGCCGGAAATGGATGATCGAGGAAGTCGCGATCAAGCCTTTCCCGATCTGCCACCTGCTGCACGCGTGCGCCGATTCGGCGATTGCGCTCCGCCGCAAGCACGGGCTCGAGGCCCGGGACATCGCCAAAGTGCGGGCACTGCTCCATCCCGAGACTTTCCACTACGTCGCCGAGCCGCCCGAAATGCGGCGCTGCCCCACGTCCGATTACATGGCGAAGTTCAGCGTGCAGTTCGTGGTCGCCGCGTGCCTCCTGCGCGGAAAATTCGGTTTTGCCGAGCTCGAGGAGGACGCGCTGAGAGATCCGGGGATACTGGAGCTCGCGCAACGCGTCTCGCACGAGGCCGACCCGCAATCGCAGTTCCCGAAATACTTCTCGGGCGGCGTGGTGGTGACGACGCGCGACGGGCGCGAGCTCGTGCACATGGAAAAAGTGAACCGCGGCGCTGGCGATCGGGCGTTGAGCGCCGAGGACATCGCGGCCAAGTTCATGGACAACGCCGAGCTCGTGCTAACACGCGCGAAAGCGGAGCGCATACGCGATTTCGTGCTCGAGCTCGAGCGCCACAGCGCGCCCGAGCTGGGCGCGCTCATTGCCGGTTGAAAAGAAAGAGCAACGATGCAACGTGCGACGACCAAACTGCGGGCGCTGGTTAAAACAGGCAAATTCCTCGAGCTCCCCTCCGCTTACGACCCGATCACCGCGCGGCTCGCTGAAAGCGTCGGCTTCAAAACGGTGTACAGCGGCGGTTTCGTGACCGGCGGCTCGACCTGCATCAGCGAGCCCATGCTGACGATGACCGAGCAGATCCGCGTCGCGGCGGACATGGCGAACGCCGTGAACATCCCGGTGGTCATGGACGCCGGCGCCGGCTGGGGCGAGCCGCTGCACACCATGCGCACCGTGCGCGAATGCATACGCGCAGGCATCGCCGGAGTGCATATCGAGGACCAGCTTTTTCCGAAGCGCGCGCACTACCACACCTATTTCGTGCACAACATCCCGCTCGCCGAGTATCGCGACAAGTTGAGGCTCGCGTGCGAGCAGCGCGACAAGAGCGACAGGGATTTCGTCATCATCGCGCGCTCGGATGCCGCGCGGGTCCAGGGCTTCAAGGAAGCGATCAAGCGCGTCAACGTGGCGGCGGACAACGGCGCGGACATGGGGCTCGTCTTTCCGCGAACGCACACCGAAACGGTGAGCACGCCCAAGCTCGCGAAAGTCCCGATGATCTATGTGCAGAGCCGCGGCAACCGCGACCAGCGCCCGCTCTACAGCAACGTGCAGTTGAAGGACATGGGCTACGCCGGCTGCATAGACGCGATCTTCGCGGTCGGCATCCAGTTCCACTTCATGAAAAAAGCGCTCGAAGAGCTGAAGCGCAGCGGCGATTACACCGGGATGACGCAGGCGGAGTGGATCACGGCGCGCAAGCAGGTGGAAGACATCATCGGCCTCGAGGACTACTACAGGATCGAGCAGGCGACGGTCGAGAAGCTCTACGGCCGCAAAGCGAAGAGCAAGAAGTAGCAGCATGCCTTTCGACGATTTATCGAGCGAGCTCGAACGGCGCCACCTGCAGGCGCTC
>CAZULX010000180.1:0-5232 GCA_964621335.1 uncultured Streptomycetaceae bacterium | reverse complement strand
GACATCCTGGAGGCGATCGGCAAAGCGCCGCTCTATTACACCGAAGTCGCCGAGAAATTCAGCCAGCACGCTTTCGTCGCCGTCGCGCGCGCGCTCGGCAAGCTGCACGAGGACGAGAAGCTGTGGCAGGACCCGCGCGGGAGGCTGTGCGTGCGCGGCTCGGTGCACGCGGCGAAACCGCCGGTCCGGGCATCGTAAAGCTTGACGATGCCCCTCCCTCATCCCCGACCCTACTCCCGTGAGGAGAAGGGAGATTCGACGTGCCTCGGCGCTGATGCGCCTCGCACCGACCAAGGTACAGCGTAAGTGGAGTCGGCTGCGGCGGAGGCGAAGCCCCGTCTCGCGAGCGGGCGCCCCGCGATCACCGTCGAGCACGTCAGCAAGTGGTTTCCCGCGGCCGACGGCGAGCCACTGCACGTGCTGCAGGACATCGGTCTCGAAGTGCCGGAGCACGCGATCGTCGCGATCCTGGGCGCGTCCGGGTGCGGCAAGAGCACGCTCCTCAACATCATCTCGGGAATCCTCAAGCCCGACCACGGCACCGTCAGCATTAATGGCGTCACCTCCGCGGAGTTCGACGACTGGCGCAGCGTGGGCTATGTCTTCCAGGAAGACCGGTTGCTGCCGTGGCGTACCGCGCTCGCCAACGTCGAGTTCGCGCTCGAAGCGGGCGCGACCCCGCGCGCCGAAAGGCGGCGCCGCGCGCAAGCCGCGCTCGAGCTCGTGGGCCTCACCGGTTTCGGCGATGCTTTCCCGTACCAGCTCTCGGGCGGCATGAGAAGCCGCGTCGCGCTCGCACGGAGCCTCGTCACCGAGCCCTGCATACTGCTCATGGACGAGCCTTTTTCACGGCTCGACGCCCAGACGCGCTCGCTCATGCACGTCGAGCTCCTGCGCATCCACGCGTTGAAGAGCATGACGATCGTATTCGTGACCCACGACGTCGAGGAATCGGTGGTGCTCGCCGATCGCGTGGTCGTCCTCGCGCCGCGTCCGGGGCGCGTGCGCGATGACGTGGCGATCGAGCTTCCGCGCCCGCGCGATTCGACCGCGCCGCGGGTGACGCAATACATCCAGCGCCTGCGGGCGCTGATCTGATTCGAAAACGGTGATGACAAACGACGACCGATTCCATCTGCACCTCGAGACGCTGCGCAATCGCCCTCAGCATCTTTATCTGACGGAAGAGCTCTGGGCTGCCGCCGCGAAGCGCCATCCCGAGCTTGCGGAGAGGCTCCGCGTGACCCTCGGCTGGGACGGCGAAAACCTCGAAACGGCGCTCGGGACCGCCGATTTCATGATCAATTCCGACCCGCCGAAAGAGCGCCTGCGCGAGCGCGCGCCGAGACTCAAGTGGATACAGACCATGGGCGCGGGCATCGATGCCCTGCTGCCGCTCGACTGGCTGCCGGACGGCATCACGCTCACCAACAACCGCGGCGCACACGGGCTCAAAGCCGAGGATTCGTGCACGCTTGCGCTCCTCGCGCTGCACACGCGGTTCCCCGAGACGCTGCAGCATCAGCGCGATCGCGTCTGGAGGCAGATCCTCACCCCGCCGATCGCCGGCCGCACCGCGGTAATCGTCGGCTTCGGCGATCTCGGTCAGGGGGCGGGACGCGCCGCCGCGAAGCTCGGCCTGCGCGTGATTGCCGTCACGCGCAGCGGCAAGGCCGCAGCGCCCGCCGACGAGGCCTATCCGGTGTCGCGCATCGAGGAGGCCCTTCCGCTCGCCGACTTCCTCGTCGTCACGACCCCGACGACCCCCGAGACGCGCGGGTTGATAGACGCGAAGCGCCTCGACCTCCTCAAACGCAGCGCCGGAGTGATCAATATCGGACGCGCGGCGCTGATGGACTATGCGAGATTGCGCGAGAAGCTCGAGAGCGGCGAGCTCGCGGGCGCCGTGCTCGACGTCTTCGAGCAGGAGCCATTGCCTGCAGACTCGCCGTGGTGGACGACCCGCAACGTCATCGTCACGCCGCACATCTCGTGCGACACACCAGGCTATGTCGATCGGCTGCTCGATCGCTGGTTCGCCAATTTCGAGCGCTTCGTCGCGGGCAAGCCGCTGGAAAATGCGGTCGACCGCAAACTCGGATATTGAATTTGAATCTCGATCACGTCGCGCACTTCGTGCCTGACAGCGCTGCGGCGGGCGCCGCGCTCGAGCGGCTCGGCTTCACGCTCACGCCCTTCTCCGCGCAATCTCATCGCCTCACGCCCGGGGGGCCGCTCGTTCCCGCGGGCACCGGGAACCGCTGCGTCATGCTCGAGGCGGGCTACATCGAGTTTCTGACCCCGACCGACGCCACGCCCGTAGCGGAACAATTGCGGGCCGCCATTGCGCGCTACGTCGGCGTGCACCTCATCGCTTTCGGCAGCGCTGCGCCCGAGGCCGACCACGCAAGGCTGGACGCCGCAGGCTTCGAACCGCTCGCGCCGGTCGCTCTCCAGCGTCCGATTTCCACCGCAAGCGGCGAGGACATCGCGCGCTTCACGGTCGTGCGGGTGCCGCCGGGCACGATGGCCGAAGGCCGTATCCAGTTCTGCCAGCACCACACCCCGGACCTCGTGTGGCAGAAGCGCTGGCTCGCGCATCGTAACGCCGCGTCGAGCCTCGCGGCGGTGGTGGTCTGCGTCGCCGACCCGCTCGAAGCGGCCCAGCGCTACAGCCGGTTCACCGGCTTCGCGTCGAAAGGCGCAGGCAACGAGTGGCGCATCGAGACCGTGCGGGGCAGCGTGATCCTCACCGATGCCGGAACGCTCGCGCGCGCGCTCGGAATCGACGCGCCTGCGCTGCCCTGGATTGCGGGCTACGTCCTCGACACGAAAGACATCGAGCGCACGCGCGATGCGATCCAGGCTTCAGGTTTCGCTTCGAAAAACCTGGGCGGGCGGCTCATGGTCGTCCTCCCGCCGGAGCTCGGCGGCGTGATTGTCTTCCAGCAGCCGCAGGCCGGCGCGCTCAGGCTCGGCTGAAAGGCAGACATGACACGCTTCGACGAAACGTACGACGTCGTCATCGCAGGCTTCGGCCTCGGCGGCGGCGTCTCCGCGATCAACGCCGCGCAGGCCGGCGCGAAGACCCTCATCGTGGAAAAGTCGGAGGTGCCCGGCGGTCTTTCGATCTGCTCCTACGGCGCGGTGCGAAGCGCGCGCGACGCCGCCGGCGCTTTCGAGTATCTCAAGGCGACGAACGCCGGGCGCACGCCCGACGATGTCGTGCGCGCTCTCGCCGAAGGCATGTGCGATCTCGAAGCGTACGTGCGCGAGCTTGCGCGCGTGAACGGCGCGACGGTGGTGAGCTCGATCGAAGAGAACGAGCAGAAGGAGAAGGCGAACGACCCTTACCGCCGGCGCGTGAGCGCGAACTATCCGCTGCCCGGGACCGACGCTTTCTATCACACGACGGTCGTGGAGGTGCCGGGGTTCGATGCAGGGAAAGAGTATCCGTGGGCGAACGGCGCGCCCAACGGTCCCAAGCTCTTCAAGGTCGTGGACGACAACCTGAAGAAGCTCGGCGTCGCGGTGCGCCTCGGCACCCCCGCGCTTCGCCTCATCGCCGATCCCGCGACGAAGGAAGTGCGAGGCCTGCGGGTTCGCCGCGGAGGCCGGGAGCTCGATATCGGGGCGCGGCGCGGCGTCGTGCTCGCTTGCGGCGGATTCGAAGGGAGCACGACGCTCAAGGAGCAGTTCCTGCAATGCAATCCCGTCTTCAACGCTGCCGCAGGGACCAACACCGGCGACGGCATACGCATGGCGCAGGATCTCGGCGCCGACCTCTGGCACATGTGGCACCTCCACGGCGCCTACGGCTTCCGCCATACCGACCCTGCGTATCCCTATGCGATTCGCGTCAAACGCTTTCCCGACTGGTTCCCGGGCGAGCAGGACAGGGTGCGGCTCAAAATGCCGTGGATACTGCTCGACCGCTTCGGCAGGCGCTTCATGCCGGAATATCAGCCGTACACGCAGGACACGGCGGTGCGGCCCCTCCAGCATTTCGACCCCGTCACCCAGAGCTTTCCGCGTAACCCGGCTTTCCTCGTGTGCGACGAGGCGGGGCGCAGGCTCTATCCGCTCGGCAAGGCGACTTCGAACGACGTGGGCGTGCGCTACGAATGGAGCGAGGACAACCTGCTAGAGGTCGACAACGGCATCCTGCGGCGCGCGGACACGCTCGCGGGACTCGCCGACGCGCTCGGCCTCGAAGCGCAGGCGGTGAGCGCGAGCATCGAGCGCTGGAACGCGCAGTGCGCGCGCGGCGAGGACGCGGACTTCGGCCGCCCAGCCGGATCGATGATGCCTATCGAACATCCGCCGTACTACGGCGCCCGGGTGTGGGCGACTCTGTCGAACACCCAGGGCGGCCCCGTCCACGACGCGCAGGCACGGGTGATCGACGCGTACGGCGCGCCGATACCGCGGCTCTACGCTGCGGGCGAGCTGGGAAGCGCTTTCGGACACCTCTACCTGTCCGGCGGAAACATCGCCGAATGCTTCGTGAGCGGCCGCATCGCCGGGCGCGGCGCCGCTGCGCTGGACTCCTGGGACTGAACGCCCGCACGCTCCTGCTGTCTCTTACGAAAACTACCCGCGAGGTTGAACCATGGATTGGAGAAACAACATCGTTTCCGACGCAGGCGGCCTGAAGGCCCTGCTGGCGGATACGAAAACCATCGCCGTGCTCGGCATCAAGACCGAGGCGCAGTCGGGCCAGCCGGCGTTCTACGTCGCGAGCTATCTCGACTCGGCCGGTTTCGAGGTGATTCCCGTGCCGGTCTATTACCCTGAAGTGACGACGATCCTCGGCAAGCAGGTGTATCGCAAGCTCGCCGACATCCCCGGCGAAGTGGACATGGTGAACGTCTTCCGGCGCTCCGAAGACGTTCCGCCGCACCTCGAGGACATCCTCGCGAAGAAACCGAAATCGGTGTGGATGCAGCTCGGGATACGCAACGACGCCATCGCAGAGCAACTCGCCCGCGCCGGCATCAAGGTCGTCCAGAACCGGTGTCTAATGGTCGACCACAGGAGCCTCGCGCGCCCCTAGCGCGCGGCCAACGCCAACGGCATCATTCCGGACTTGATCCGATGTTATGGACTCCTCCCACATCCTTACGGCATCGTAATGTGCCAAAGCTTGAGAATGGGTCTCGAGCTGACAGGAGGGGAGGAGCAAATGGATATTAAAGTGATCGGTCTGGATTTGGCAAAGAACGTGTTTCA
>CAZULX010000179.1:0-7005 GCA_964621335.1 uncultured Streptomycetaceae bacterium | reverse complement strand
TCGTAGACGCGCGTCGCGCGCTGCAGGCGCTCGAAAAACACCGGCATCGCGCGCGGATCGTACCCGGCGGACTCGAGGATCTGGAGGCCCACGCGGTCGGCTTCGCGCTCGTGCTCGCGCGTGAAATTGAGCATGTTCTGGATGCCGCCCGCCTGGCCGAGCACGAGCGCGGCGTTCGACACGTCGGGGTTCGACCGCGCCGCCAGCACTGCGACGGCCAGCGCCGCGAGCGACATCACCATGCTGTGCTTTTGCTGATCGATGATGCGCGCGATGTGGCGTTGAGTGACGTGCGCGATCTCGTGGGCGATCACGCTCGCGACTTCCGACTCGCTCTGGGCGGCGAGTATGAGGCCGCTGTTCACGCCGACGTAACCGCCAGGCAGCGCAAAAGCGTTGATCTGGCGGTCCTGCATCACGAAAAACTGGAAGTCCTGCCGGCTCGCAGAGCCTTTCGATGCCAGGCGGTTGCCGAGCGAATTGATGTAATCGGTGGCCTCGGCATCGTCGTAGTAAGTGCGGTCGGCACGCACTTCACGCATGATTTCTTCGCCCAGGCGCCGCTCCTCGAGGGCGCTGAAACCGCTCTGGGCGGAGTCGCCCAGCTCGGGCAGTCCTTGGGCAAGCGCGCGCGGCGCGAGACAGAGCAGGAGGAGGAGAAGGTGCCGGAAAGTCATGGTGCTATGATAAGTCGGATCCCCAGCAAGTTCCTCCGGGACGCCCTCGACATGCCGGCAAGAAAGCTCACTCACTTCGACGATTCGGGGCAGGCCGTCATGGTCGACGTCGCCGCCAAGGGCGAAACGCATCGGGTGGCGCGCGCGCGCGGACGCATCGTCATGCTCGCGGCGACGCTGGAGGTGATAGCCGGCGGCACGGCCAAGAAAGGCGACGTGCTCGGCGTCGCCCGCATCGCGGCGATCCAGGCGGCGAAGCGCACGTCCGACCTGATTCCCCTCTGCCATCCGCTCGCGCTGAGCAAAGTCGCAGTCGAATTCGACCTCGTGCCCGCAGAGGTGCGCAAGCGCAGCAAGGGTGAAACGCCCGGTTCGTTGCACGCGGCCGTCGAGTGCACCGCCACGGTCGAGACGATCGGGCGCACCGGCGTCGAGATGGAGGCGCTCGCCGCCGTCGCCGTGGGCCTCCTTACGATTTACGACATGTGCAAGGCGATCGATCGCGGCATGCGCATCGAAGGCGTCGCGCTGCTGGAAAAACGCGGCGGCCGCTCGGGACATTGGGTCGCGGCCGAAATAAGCTAATAACCCGGCGCGTGTGGACAGGCCGCTTGAACTTCTCTAGCATACGCGCCTCCAAGTAGTCCGCTAATACGCTGAATACTCAGCGTTACAGCCCGAGCTGCGACCTGGCAGCGCCCCCCCCCGACGAGGACACCGATGAACCGCCAACGCAGAACCTTACTCACCGCGGCCGCAGGCACCGGCGCGCTCGCCGCGGCAGGCATGCTGACGCCCCTGAGCGCCCGCGCCGCGACGTGGAACAAACCCGGCTTCGAATCCAAGGCGGCGGCCGATGCGATCAAGAATCTCGGCGCGACCAATCTGATCGAGAGCAAGGACATCACGATCACCGCGCCCGACATCGCCGAGAACGGCGCCGTCGTGCCTGTCGCGGTCGCGAGCAGGATACCGAACACGCAAAGCATTTCCATTCTGGCGGAAAAGAACCCGTTCCCGCTGGCGGCGACTTTCGACGTCGCCAACGGCGCGGATAGCTACGCTTCGGTGCGCATCAAGATGGGACAGACTTCGAACGTGCGCGCCATCGTCAAGGCCGACGGCAAGTTCTATACGACGGCGAAAGAAGTCAAAGTTACCGTGGGCGGCTGCGGCTAGCCTGTACCGACCACCGAATCGCGCAAGGAACGCATCATGGCTGAGCCGATGAGAATCAGGGCCACGCTGCAGGGCGACGTGGCGGACGTGCGCATCCTCATGCGCCATCCGATGGAAACCGGGCAGCGCAAGAACGCCAAGGGTGATCTCGTCCCGGTGCATTTCATACAGAGCGTCGTCGTCGCGCACAATGGTAAGACGGTGCTCGACGCGCAATGGAGCCAGGCCGTTTCGCGCGATCCGTTTCTGGGCCTGCGCGTCAAAGGGGCAAAGGCCGGCGACAAAATCACGGCGACGTGGACCGATAACAAAGGCGACAAGCGCACGGACGAAGCGACGGTCGCCGCCTCCTAAGACCCACGAGAGTTGGTTACTCCCCTCCCCGGCCCGGGGTGGGGGGAGGGTTAAGGGGAGGGGAGGGGCTGGTTCACTGGACTTTTTTGTCTGAGGAGACAATGCAATGCGCGGGCTCAGCGTTTTCATCGCCCTCGTCCTGCTCGCGCCGCTCGGCGCGCAAAGCCAGGGCAACGGGCTTGCGGTAGGCCGGCAGATGCTGGCGGAAGACAATCCGGGCGAGCTCTGGGTGCAGAGGGGCCAGCGCCTTTTCCACGAGAAGCGGGGGCCCAAGGCGGCGAGCCTCGAGCGCTGCGATCTGGGTCTCGGTCCGGGCGTGACCGCGGGCGCTTTCGCGCAGCTCCCGCGTTACTTTCCCGATACCGACAAAGTGCAGGATCTCGAATCGCGTCTCATAACGTGCATGGTCGAGCTCCAGGGCCTGGACCGCAAAACGATCGTCGCGCAGCGCTTCGGGACGCTCGACCGCGATTCCGACATGGAAGCTCTCGTGAGCTTTATCGGCTCGAAGTCGAACGGCATGAAAATGAGCGTGCCGCTCGCTCACGTGAAGGAGCGCGAGTCGTACAAAGCCGGCGAATACCTCTTTTTCCGCCGCAGCGGGCCGCTCGATTTTTCCTGTGCCACCTGCCATTCCGAAGAGGGCAAACGCATCCGGCTGCAGGACCTCCCGGACATGAGCGACACGAAGCAGATGCAGGCGGTCGTCAGCACCGGCTGGCCCGCTTACCGCGGGACGCAGGCAACGGTGAGGACGATGCAGCACCGGCTCTACGACTGCAACTGGCAGATGCGCCTGCCGGATCTCGGTTACGCCTCGGATATGTCCATCGCGCTCACGAGCTATCTCAACCGCCGCGGCAACGGCGGCACGATCCAGCTACCCGGCGTTCGGCGCTAGGAGAGGACGCTTATATGAACAGACACCTCGCCCTGATCGCCGCCTCGGCCACCGTCGTCGTCGGCTGCGCGAGCTTCCCCGATGCCGAGTCGACGCGCGCCCTGGGCGAGCAGGCGGTCGCCACAGGCTATCCCGGCATGCCGCCCGTGCTCACGCAGCGCGCGGCGCAGGACACCGAGCAGAAGGTCTGCAGCAAGATCGGCGACGCCAAGCTCACCTCGGAAGAGGCGGCGCGCGTGGTCGCGGCCTCCCGCGCTTCGATCAAGTATCCGGCTTCGGGCAAGCTCGCCGGAGACTGGAAGCTCGGCGCGAAGCTCGTCGCGAGCGGAGCCGGCATGCGCGTACGCGGCGGCCGCGTCGAGAAAGCGAAGGAGAACGGCGCGCTCTGCATCAACTGTCACGCGCTCGATCCCCGGGAAGTCAACGTCGGCAACCTTGGCCCGAGCTTGACCGGCTACGGCGCGCAGCGCGGCGCGACTGACGCGACCGTCAAGTACACGTACGAGAAGATCTACAACGCCTGGACCTACTTCCCCTGCTCCAACATGCCGCGCCTCGGCGCGAAGGGATATCTCACGCCCGAGCAGATCGCGCACGTCGTCGCCTATCTCGTCGACCCCCAATCGCCGGTCAATAGAAAGTAGGCGACGCGTCGCGCCTGCGACCGGGGCCGCCCCGCGCAATGCTCTTGCGGCTGATCAGGCAGCTTTTCAGCGATCGCAACCAACCCCACACCGCCTCCCGACGGACGGGCGACAGCGTAGAGGACACCGGCTATCGCAGCTCGCCCCGCGCGTGGCTGCAGCGCGGGGAAGCGCTGGAGGCCACCGGCGACCTCGCCGGTGCGATCGATTGCTTTCGCGCCTGTGCCCACGCCTATCCATCCGACCTCGATGCGCGGCTCGCTCTCGCGAACGCGCTCGCCGAGGCGTGGCGCGTCGAGGAGTGCATTCCGGCCTTCGTCGAGGCGCTATCGGTCGCGCCTCGCAACGCCGAGGTGTTCTCCGGTTTACTCCTTTACAGTCACTACGCCGCGCAAGTCGATGCGCGCACGCTCTCCGATCTCCACCGCGACTACGGTCGCCTGCTCTCCCAGTTCGTGCCGGCGCCGTCCGAGAAGCGTTATCACAACACCGCGGATCCCGAACGACTATTGCGCATCGGTTACGTTTCACGCAACTTCTCGTTGCACTCGGTCGGCTATTTCGTCGAACCGGTGATCGCCGGACACGCCCGCGAGCGTTATCGCGTGTATTGTTACTACACCCATGCGCAGGCGGACGAAACGACGCAGCGCATCTCGCGCCTCGCGGATGTCTGGCGCCACGTGCACGCGGATAGCCCCGATGCGCTCGCACAACGCGTTCGCGACGACCGGATCGACATACTGGTGGACCTCGCAGGACATACGAAGCTCAACCACCTTGCAGCATTCGCACGCCGTCCCGCGCCCGTCCAGGTGACGTGGCTCGGATATCCCGACACGACCGGACTCGACGCGATCGACTATCGGATCACCGATGCGATCGCGGATCGCCCGCCGCTCGCAGACACGCGCCACAGCGAGCGCCTGTTGCGCGTTGGCCCTCCGTTTCTGTGTTACCGGCCGCCGGATAACAGTCCGCCTGTCGCGCCCAGGGACGCCGAAGGGCCTGTCGTGTTCGGCTCGTGCAACGTGCTCCACAAGGTGAACCTGCCGCTCATTGCGCTCTGGGCGCGAATACTGAAAGCGGTGCCCAGCTCGCGCCTGCTGCTGAAGTCGAGGCTGCTGCAGAGCGACGAGGTGGTCGGCCGGGTTCTGGAGTCATTCGCCGCGGCCGGAATCGCACCCGACAGGCTCGAGCTGCGCGGTTGGGCACCGCACCGGGTGGAGCACCTGAGCGCGTATCATGATATCGACATCGCGCTCGACACGTATCCCTACAACGGCACGACGACGACCTGCGAAGCGTTGTGGATGGGAGTGCCGGTCATCACGCTCGCGGGCGATTTGCACATGTCGCGCGTGGGCGCGAGCCTCATCACGGCCGCCGGTTTCGAGGACCTCGTGGCGAGCGACGCGCGGGCGTATGTGGAGACCGCGGTCGCTCTCGCGCGCGATCCCGCGCGGCGCCGCGCATTCCGCAGCACGATGCGCGAGCGGCTGCGGGCCTCTCCCCTGCTCGATCATGCCCGGTTCGTGGATGGACTCGAAGCGGGTTTGCGGCTCGCATGGCGGACGTGGTGTGAATCGCAAGGCGCGCGCATGGCAACGCCGGGCGGCTCGAACGGGCGCACTTCGCAGGAGGACGGTCAATGTCGCTGACGCGCAGGGAGTTTCTGGAGGCGCTCGCGGCAGCAATAGTGGCCGGCATTCCGCTGCACACGCGCGCCGGCGACGCGGCCGCGTCGGACTCGGCGGCGGCGACAACTGGCAGGGCTCTCGAACGCGTTACGAGCCGACCCGGCGATGTCGGCGCTGATACGTGAGCACCGTGCGCCTTTCGAAGCGAAGCTTTCGGAGAAGCTTGCGGTCAGCGAATCTCTGCTCTACCGGCGCGGCAATTTCAACGGAACGCTCGACCAGATGCTCCTCGACGCGCTCATGCGCGCCGCTACAAAGTCGCGAGTTGGGCGCCGGTGGCGGAAGGCGCGTCGGGTGTGCCGGTCTGGGACATCGTTGCGCAATACCTCCCCGCGCACGGCACGCTGCCGGCGCCGCGGCCGAATCGACCGGCGCTCGTCGGGGTCGAAGGCGACGCGGGCATCGCTTGACGGGGCCAAGAGAACCCTTCGGCGTCGCGAGCGTATTTCCGGCACAAAGTGACGCGTTGCGTCAGACCAGAAAAAAGAAAACCCCTCCGGAGAGGGGTTCTTAAAGGTGCTGCCGAAATCAGCAGCCGAAGCGCGTGCCGCTTAGTGACGGCATTCGGCCGGGACGAACTTGTATCTCGCCGTCACGCCCCCGGTGCCGCACGACCAGGTGATTTTGCCGTCGGCGGCATTGTAGGTCGGAGCGAGCACGATCGTGACCACGGTCCCGACCGATGTCGCGGCGGTGCTACCCCCTATCTCAATGACACCGGCATTGGTGACGCTGCCGCTGGTCACCTTGCCGCCCGTGGTGATCGTCACGCCGACGCCCGCGTTCGTGATCGTGCCGTTCGACTGCGCGGTCTCGGCCACAGTCACTTTCGCGTTACTGGCTGCGAGCACCAGCTCGGACACTTTCGCGCGGATCGTGTAGTCCTGGTAAGCCGGCAGCGCGACCGCCGCCAATATGCCGATGATCGCAACGACGATCATCAGCTCGATCAGGGTAAAGCCCCTTTGCATACGCTTCATTCTGGAATCTCCTGTAAGTGGAATAACCTCAGCTGCGGCGCAGTCCTTGAGCAACATCCATACCAGGAGGGAATGCGTGTGCAGTCGTGACGTACCGCACGCATCGACGGGTGGGGCCATGGGCGCGCGCAGCCGTTTGCGGCGAAAAGTGACGTATAGGGTCAGCGTGGAGTGTCGACCCACGCCTGCAGATTGACGGCCACGGTCTGCACCACCGGGTCCCAATCGCCGAGGCGTGCCTGCCGGATGAGCCTGGCCGACGGATACCATGGCATTACGTCGCCGGAGGCGCCATAGCGCCATTCGGGAGTAGCGGGGATGAGCGCCCAGACTTCGCGTCCAAGCGCGCCTGCGAGATGAACGACGGCCGTCTGCACCGAGACAACGAGGTCGAGCGCGCAGACGAGCGCCGCGGTCTCATCGTAATCGTCGATCGCGCCCTGCCACTGATGCAC
Organism: uncultured Streptomycetaceae bacterium; assembly: GCA_964621335.1. Taxonomy (GTDB): domain Bacteria; phylum Pseudomonadota; class Gammaproteobacteria; order Burkholderiales; family SG8-41; genus JAQGMV01. The sequence continues at coordinate 115 of CAZULX010000179.1, read as the reverse complement.
GCGAACACCGGCGCGCTGGAGCGCCTCGAGCTCGCCTTCCTGATCGGAGTATTGAAGACTCACGAAATCGATGTCCCGCACACTGAGTATCGGCAGCCATTGGTCAAGTGCAATC
>CAZULX010000178.1:0-4154 GCA_964621335.1 uncultured Streptomycetaceae bacterium | reverse complement strand
TGGACGTGCGCCTGGGCTGGAGAGTGCGCTCCGACCTGGAGTTGTCCGTTACCGGCCAGAACCTGTTCGGGAACGGTCACGGCGAGTTCAACGATCCCGTGACGCGCACCGAATTTCAGCGCGGCGTGTTCTTCAAGATTCTCAGCCGCTTCTGACGCGTTATACGACGGCCGTTTCGCGCGCTCCTTCCGAGCAGCTTTCGCGCGCGCGTGCCACTTCGCCGATGACCATTACGGCGGGACTTTCGATTTCGTGCGCGGCGACGTCTGCGGACAGCTGTTCGAGGCGGGCGCTCAACTGGCGCTCGCGCGGGAGCGAGGCGTTCTCGACGACGAGAACCGGCGTGGACGGTGCGAGCCCCGCGGCGAGCAGCGCGGTCTCGATCGCACCGCAACGCGAGATGCCCATGTAGACGACGAGCGTCATGCGCGTTTTCGCGAGCGCGGACCAGTCCGGCTCGTCGTCGCCCGCGGCGTGCGCGGTCACGAAGATGACGCCTTGCGAGAGGTCGCGATGCGTGAGCGGCACGCCCGCCGCGCTCGCAGCGGCAAGGCCCGCGGTGATGCCGTTCACGATTTCCCAGGCGACGCCGGCGCGATCCAGCGCTTCGGTTTCCTCGCCGCCGCGTCCGAAGATGAACGGGTCCCCGCCTTTCAGGCGCACCACGGTGCGTCCCGCTTTCGCTTCGGCGATCATCAGGCGTTCGATGAATGCCTGCGGCGTCGATTGGCAGCCGCCGCGCTTGCCGACCTTCACCACGCGCGCGTCTTCGCGCAGGTGCACGAGGATCGCGCGGTTGACGAGGTCGTCCACCAGCACCACGTCGGCCGAGCCCATGACGCGCAGCGCTTTCAGCGTGAGGAGCTCCGAGTCTCCCGGCCCGGCACCGACGAGATAGACCTTACCGTTACGCATGCGGCGTGAGCCCGGCGACGGCGCGCCGGCAGCACTCGATCTGGTGCGCGATGGCGGCGGGCATCGGCCCTTGCCCCGACAGCACCGACTCGATCCAGCGCGCGGTGACATCCGCGTCGCGGCTCGCGGGCGTGGACAGACTCCGCTCGTCCTTCGACTCCGCATCGCTGCGCTCAGGACGAACGGGATCCGGGGCCCAGGTCTGCGACTGCCCGCCGAACAGCCATTCGATTGCGTGCTCGCGGCGCGGATGCGCGACCGCTTCGCCTTCGGCGCCGCGCAGGAGCAGCGCCGCCGTATCGTGCTGCGTGAAGAATTCGCGCATGCGCACGAGGTATTCGGGGTGCGTCACGCTGACGATGCGCAGCGCCGGGCCGGCAAAAGGCTGGAGCATCTTGACGAGCGTATGCGCGGAGCTGCGCACGCCGAGCCGCTTGCGCAGCGCCAGCATCGCCGCGATGCCCGGGGCGAGCGTGTCGATCGGCAGGAAGGACACGCGCTTTGCTGCGAGTTGTTCCAGCGCTTCCGGGTGCGAGCGCGCGGGAGCGATGCCGAGCGCCGAGAAAACTTCCCTCGTCGTGACGCGCCCGGGATCTTCGGTGACGCCGTGGACCAGCACCGGTATCCCTTCGCGCGCGAGCGAGAGCGCGAGCAGCGGGACCAGGTTCGGGAGCTGCCTCGCGCCGTTATAGGAGGGGATGACGACGGGAACCCGGCCTTCCGGCGGCGGCAGATGCGCGTAGCTCGCTTCGCACGCCGCAGCGAAACCGGCGAGCTCGGCCAGCGATTCGCCTTTGACCCGCAACGCGATGAGGATGCCGCCCAGCTGGAGATCGGGAACGCGTCCGGCGAGCATCGCGGCGAAAAGCGCTTGCGCGTCTTCCTGCGAAAGGTCGCGCGCCGCGTTCTTGCCGCGGCCGATTTCCCTGATGTGGCGGGCGAGACTGGTTTCGTCCATCAGGAACGGATAATCGCACGCGCCCATGGCCGGCGTCCTATGCCGCCGCTCTCGCTGAAGCGGCCAGCCGCTTCAGCTCGGGCAGGCACGAGCCGCACTGCGTCCCGCACTTGAGCGCATTCTGCAGGGAGGCCAGCGGGTCGCGGCCGTTCTCGGTGCGCGCGAGAGCGTCGACGATCTCGCGCTCGCTCACGTTCCAGCAGCTGCACACGATGGGGCCGGCGGGCGTACGCGCGAACGGCCGGTAGTCCGGGGAGAGCAGCATCGCGCCGAGGTTGGTCACCGCTTCCTGGTTGTCGAAGAGCTCGCGCAGCCCCGGCTCCGCCCCGACTTCGCCCGCGAGGCGGACCGCCTCGATGCGGCCTTCGCGCACGCGCACGCGGCGGCCGACGCCGCGCCTGGCATCGTCGTAGCTCAAGGTGCGGTGATCGTCGAGTCCGAAGAGCGCATCGAGCGCTGCGAGCGTGCGAGCGTCCGCGGCAGCCGCCGATGCGCCGCGTAAGAGCACGCCTTCGCGACTGCGGCCGACGAGGACGCAGGTCGCGTATGCGAAGCTGCCGAGATGGCGCCTCGCTTTTTCAGCGAGCGCGAGCGCTTCGCCCTCGGCGGCGTATGCGAACGCGACGCAGCGCCACGGCAGCTCGGCTTTGGAGATGCGCACCGCGCAGTGCTTCAGCTCGGGCTGTCTGGAAACGGGGTCGAGCGCCGGCAGCGTCACCGCGTTGATGCCGCGCGCGCCGGCGCCACCGAGATGGGCGCTGCCCCAGTGCATGGCGAGGAACACCTGCCCCGGGCGCACGTCGTCGCCGGCTTCAGCCGGAAGCGTCACCGCCCCGCGCACCGAGGCCACGCTCACGAGATCTCCGGCTGCGATGCCGCGCCGCGCGAGGTCGGCCGCGTTCATCGTGACTGTAGGCTCGGGCGCGTGACCGAACGACCGTGCCGTGCGTCCGCTGCGGCTCATGCCATGCCACTGGTCGCGAAGTCTCCCGGTGATGAGACGGAAAGGGTGGCGCGCAGTCGCTTCTTCCGCGACCGGGCTGTGGGAGACGTTGGCGAACATCGCGCGGCCGCTCGGCGTCGGGAAGATGCCATCTTCGTACAGGCGCTTCGCGCCGCGTTCGGCGCCGCGCGGGAACGGCCACTGCTGCGGCGCCTGCTCAAGCACCGCATACGAGAGGCCGGTGATGTCGAGATCGCGGCCTTCGGTGCTCTCGCGGTACTCCTCGAAAATCGCTTCGGGCGCCTGGTATGGAAAGAGGGTCGTCACGCCGGGCCTGAGACGCGCTTCGAGCTTGCGCGCGAACGCGGTGACGATCTCCCAGTCGTGGCGGGCCTCCAGCGGCGCCGCGACCGCCGCGCGCACGCGCGTCACGCAGCGCTCGGAATTGGTGACCGTTCCCTCTTTCTCGCCCCACGTCGTCGCGGGCAGCAGGACGTCGGCGTAAGGCGCGGTCTCGGTGGTGGCGAAGGCTTCCTGCAGCACGACGAGCTCGGCGCGCTCGAGCGCTTCGCGCACCAGCGTCTGGTCGGGCATCGATTGCGCCGGATTGGTACACGCGATCCACAGCAGCTTCACCTCGCCGCGGCGCACCGCTTCGAACATTTCGACCGCGGTCTTGCCTCGCGTCGAAGGCAGCTCGGCAACGCTCCACAGGCGCGCCATCGCTGCACGGTCGGGCGCGCTCGCGGGATCGCGGTGACCTGGAAGCAGGTTCGCCATCGACCCGGTTTCGCGGCCTCCCATCGCATTGGGTTGACCGGTGAGGCTGAATGGACCCGCTCCGGGCTTACCGATCTGGCCCGTCGCAAGATGCAGGTTGATGAGCGCCACGTTCTTGTCGGTCCCGCGCGAGGATTGATTGAGCCCCATGCAGTAGAGCGAGAGCGCGGCGCGCGCGTTGCCGAACCAGCGCGCGGCGGTGGTGATCTCTTCGACGGTGATGCCGCACAGCGCGGCGACCGTTTGCGGCGTGTACTCGCGCACCGTCGCCCTCAGGGCCTCGAATCCCTGCGTGTGCGCGTCGATATAGCGGCGGTCGATCGCGCCTTCCCAGACGAGGAGGTGCAGCATGCCGTTGAAGAGCGCGACGTCGGTGCCGGGCTGTATCGCGAGGTGGAGATCGGCCGCTTCGGCGGTGGCGGTGCGCCGCGGATCGACCACGATGATCTTCAGGTCCGGCCGCCGCGCCCTGGCGTCCTCGATGCGGCGGAAGAGGACCGGATGCGCCCACGCCGTGTTGGAGCCCGCGATCAGCAGGCAGTCTGCGAGCTCGATGTC
>CAZULX010000177.1:0-4790 GCA_964621335.1 uncultured Streptomycetaceae bacterium | reverse complement strand
TCCCAGTCGTAGGCCATCTTCGCCTTATAGAGATGCGGATTCAGCGCCATTTCCCCGGAGGCCACGAGCAGCGTGTAACCGTCCGGTTTCGCCTTCGCCACCGCGTCGGTCCCTATCATGCCGCTCGCGCCGGTTTTGTTTTCCACGACCACCGGCTGACCGAGGATCTTGTGCATCTGCTCGGCGAGCAGGCGCGCCGTGAGGTCGGTGCCGCCGCCCGCCGGGAAGGCACAGATGATCCTGATCTGCTGGGCGGGATAAGGGGCCTGCGCATGGGCGGCGGGCAGCGCCGCTGCGAACAGCAACGCACCGGCGCTACAGGCGACGGTGACGGAATGTGATGCTTTCATGCGTGCTCCTTCTCAGGCGGTTCGAGCGGGCTAGCATACACCGCCGCCGCGGGCGGCGCGCCGCTCAACGCGACGAAGGCGGGCACGGAAGATGAGTCTGCAGCAGGCCGAAGAGCTCGTGCGGCTCGACGGGTTTGGTGACGACGGCGCGCACCCGCGCCGCGTCGATGTCGCTGGGCGAGATGCCTTCGTTGAAACCGGTATAGAGAATCACCGGGAGATCGGGCCGCACCACGGCGAGCTCGCGCGCGAGCTGGAGCCCCGTCATACGCGGCATCATCTGATCGGTGATCACGAGATCGAACTGCTGCGCATCGCGCGTGACGAGCGAGACCGCCTCCGACGCGCTTTCGACGACGCTCACCGCGAGCGACCAGCTTTCGAGCAGATCGGCCATGAAGGCGCCGACGGCGCGCTCGTCGTCGACGACGAGGACGTGGCCGCACAGGCTCGGGCGCGGCGAGCGGCACCGCGCGGCGGCGTCGCTGGAGTCGCACGCGCCGGCGGCAAGCGCGGGAAAGAGCACGCGAAAACGCGTGCCGCGTCCCGGAGCGGTGTCGACGACGATATGCCCGCCGAGCTCGTGCACGATGCCGTGCACGCTCGCGAGCCCCATGCCGCTGCCTTTGCCGACTTCCTTGGTGGAGAAGAAAGGGTCGAATATGCGCTCGACGACCGCGGGCGCGATGCCGGTGCCGCCGTCCGCGACGCAAAGCTCGACGAGCTCGCCTGCCGCGCTCTGCCGGCACGCCGTGCAGACGTGCTCGCCGGCCGGCGCGCGCGCAACGCTCACGCGTATCGTTCCCATACTGCTCATCGCGTCGCGCGCGTTGAGGCACAGGTTCAAGAGGATCTGATCGAGGTGCACCGGATCGAGCATCACCGCGGGCACGTCCTCGTCGAGCGCCGTTTCTATCTCCAGCGTCGACGGCAGCGAGGAGCCGAAGAGCCTCACCGATTGCATAACGAGCGCGGGCAGCGCCACGGGCCGCGGCTGACCCCGGCGCCCGCGGCTGAAAGTGAGCATCTGCTGGATCAGATCGCGCGCCCGCGCGCAGGACGCCTGCGCCTGCTCCAGATATTTACCGAGCTTCGCGTCGGCCGCCGCGCCGGGGTGCTCCGCCGCGAGCACGACGTAACCCATGATGCTCGTGAGCAGGTTGTTGAAGTCGTGCGCGATGCCGCCCGTGAGATGTCCGAGCGCTTCCATCTTCTGCGCTTGGCGCAGCGCCTGCTCCGCCTGTTTGCGCTCGGTGATCTCGCGCGTGAAAGCCAGCATGCGGCGCTCGCCGGCGATCACCGCGGGTCTCAGCACCACTTCGTCCCAGTGAAGCGTGCCGTCCTTGTTGCGGCGGTGCCATTCGATGCGCACGGGGTGTCCCGCTCTGGCTTCCTCCAGCCGTTTGCGCGCTTCGGCCGCGGTATACGGATACTCGCCGGAGCTCACGTCCGAGACGCTGATCCGCTTCATCTCCTCGTAGCTGTAGCCGTAGATCTCGCAGGCGCGGCGATTGACGTCGATCACGCGGCCGGTGTCCCAGTCGTGGATGAAGACGGCGTCCTCGCTCGCTTCGAATATCGCGCGATAGCTCGCCTCCGACTGGCGCAGCGTTTCCTCGGCGCGCTGCCGCTCGAGCTCCGCGGCCGCGCGCACCGCGAAAATCTTGAGTATCGACTCGATGAACTCGCCGTTCACCATGGGACTGCGCGAGATGACCGCGACGAGGCCGATCGACGCGCCGCTGCCGTCGGTGAGTGGAAAGCCCGCGTAGCTTTCGAGCTTCTCGCTGGCGAACTCGGCGTCGTCCGGAAAGTGCTCGCGCAATCCCGACGGATAGAAGCGGAAGCGCTGGCCGAGCACCTGCTGGCAGGGCGTTCCCGCGATCGGGTAATCGAAATTCTCGCGTATCGAGCCGTCGACGAAAAAAGCGTGCACGCGCATGTGGTCCGAGCCCAGCGTCGGGTGAGGCGCGGCGATCAGCGCCGTATCCACTTCGAGGATCGTGGCGAGATAGCGCACGAGCTCCTGGAAGACGCTCGCGCCCTGGGCGCTCGAGACGGCGAGGGCGGCGCTCGTGAGCGCGTCCTGCGTGCGCTTGCGTTCCGTGATGTCGGTCGCGATGCCGCACACCGCGTAAGTCGAGCCGTCGGCGCCGAAAAGCGGAAACTTGAACGAGATGAAAGTGCGTTCCTGGCCGCCGACGGTGCCGGTGACCTCGAACTCGGTCGCGCTGCGCTGGTCGAGGACCTGCGCGTCGTTCGCGCGGAAGCGCTCGGCGAGCTCGGGCGGCCAGATCTCGTGGTCGGTGTGGCCGATGATGCGCTCGGTGGGCATCCGCAGCGCGCGCTCGAGCTCGCGGTTGGCGAAGACGTACCGCCCTTCGCGGTCCTTCACGAAAATGACCGCTTTCGTGTGATCCAGGATGTTCTGCAGCCGCGCCTGGCTTTCGGGCTTGATCCAGCCCGCTTCGCGCACGTGCGACAGATCGTGGACGTGCGCGACGAGGCCCCTGGCGGCCTCGTCAGGGCGCAGATGCACGAGCGCGTGCACGCGCGCGCCTTGGTTGTCGCGGAACTGCCATGGGAACCACTGCGCGAGACCGGCGCGCGCAGCCTGCCAGCGGCGCTGCCAGCGTTCGCGCGAGAGCGCGCCGTCGGCCTGGTGGCCGGGGCACAGGTCGATCAGCGCTTTGCCGACGATATCCGCGCGGCTCTCCCCGAGCATGAGGCAGAAGCGCTCATTGCAGTCGGCGATGGCCTCGTCCAGGAGCAGGTAGCCGTGGACGATCGGGTCGAGGCGCGCAGGGGGGCGCAGGCTCTCGGCGGTGGATGAAGGCGATTGCATGCGCGTCAAGTATAAGCACGCGTTTTGCGCCCCGGAAAACTGTTACACCGCTGAAACGTTGGGAGCGCTCAGCCCTTCGGGATGAACATGTAGCCCGCGCCGCGCACGGTGCGGATCGCCTGCGGCTCCTCGGGATTCGCCTCCACCTTGCGGCGCAGGCGCGCGATGCGGATGTCGATCGAGCGGTCGAAAGGCTCCCACTCGCGGTTGCGCGTGAGGGTGAGGATCTGGTCGCGCGTGAGGACCTTGTTCGGGTGCTCGGTGAAGACCTTGAGCAGGTCGTATTCCATGCTCGTGATGGGCACTTCCGAGCCTTCGACGTCGAGTAGGCGATGCGCCGCGACGTCGAGGAAGCAGCGGCCGACCGGGACGCGCTCGGGCCCCACCCGCACGACGTTCTCTCCGGCGGCGTGCGACTGGAGCCTGCGCATCACGCTTTTCAGCCGTGCCAGCAGCTCGCGCGGGTCGAAAGGCTTGGTGAGATAGTCGTCGGCCCCGACTTCGAGCCCGACCACGCGGTCGACGACGCTCCCCGCGGCCGTGACCATGATGATCCCGACGTCGTAGCGCTCGCGCAGGTAGCGCGCAAGGGTGAGCCCGTCTTCGCCGGGCAGGCGCACATCGAGCAGCACCACGTCGGGGAGGTTCACCTCGACCGCCGCGCGCATGTCGCTGCCGCTCTGCGCCTGATGCACGTCGTAGCCCTGCCCGCCGAGGTATTCGGCGACCATTTCGCGGATGTCGCGATCGTCCTCGACGATCAGCACGCGGCCGTTACTGGACATGCGGGAGATTATAGAACCTGAAACAAACTGTTTCATCCCCGACATCGGGACGATACGCGCGCCGCCCAGAATGCGAAGCGTTGCGGCGCCGGGTTCATTGCATGGCGCCGTCCTGTAGATCGAACCGAAAAAGGAGATGAAGTCATGAGTAACCTGGTGCAGCTCGCGGCGGTCCGTAAACCCCCTTTCCAGATCGATACGCGGCGTTACGCGAAATGCGTGGAAGTCTCGAAGCGCATCAACTGGGACATCGACCGCGACGTGATCCGCGGGCGGATTTTCGACCTTTCGAAAGACTTCCTGCCCGGCGGCCTGTCGAAAGTCGCCGACCTCGACTTCCTCACGGCGGAGGAGCGGACGCTCCTCTCCCAGATCCAGGGCCGCACCTACGCGAACATGTTCGGGCTGGTCGAGCGCTTCATCGGCGCCAAAATGATCGAGGTGAGCGGCGAGCACGGGCTCGGCGACCAGACCGCGCTCGAGGCGCTGGTGCGCTTCACCGCCGAGGAGCTCAAGCACCAGGAGCTGTTCCGCCGGATCGAGCGTCTGATCGCCGGCGAGATGCCGCCCGGCTACCGCTTCGCGGCGCGGCCCAACGACGTCGCATGGCTGGTGCTCGGCAAGTCAACGTGGGCGGTGCTCGCGCTCACGTGCATGATCGAGCTCATGACCCAGGCGCACTACCGCGAAAGCATCGCGTGCGACGCGAGCCTCTCGCCGCTCTACAAGGACGTCTTCATGTTCCACTGGAAAGAGGAGTCGCAGCACGCCATCCTCGACGAGCTCGAATGGCGGCGCGAAGACGCGAAG
>CAZULX010000176.1:0-4227 GCA_964621335.1 uncultured Streptomycetaceae bacterium | reverse complement strand
GTGCTTGTGGATTTCGGTGAACGCTTCCATTTCCAGCAGCGTCCGGATGCGCGTGTCCTGCGCCGCTTTCGCCTTGCTCCTGAAGAGCCACTGGTAGACCGTCTGGCGCTCGGCGCGGCTCGCTTCCAGCACGTGCGTGAGCTTGGCGCCCGGATGCTGGCGCAGGTAGGCGACGAGCCAGAGCTCTAGCGGGTGAACGCGCGCGAGATAACCGCGGTCCTGCAGGTTGAATTTGTCGAGGCCGTATTTTTCGTACATAGCCGCGAGATCGCCGTCGCTCAGCGTCGATCCCGGAAAGCGCGCGCGCATGAACTTCGCGAACGCCGCCGGATTCGCCTCGGGTGAGGCCGACCTGAAGATGACGGCATAGCGGTGCGGGCTCGGGCGCAGGTGCTCGAGGAGCTCGGTCATCACCTGGTCGCCCTTGAGCCCCTGGTACTTGCGGTAGAAGTGGCGGATGAAAACCTTGCCTTCGTGGTCGGCGAAGCGGGACAGGTAGGCGCCGCGCTCGGGATGGCGCGGGTCCTGGAGCACCCGACCGCTGTTGTCCGGCGCGCGGTAGACGTAGTGGTAGACGATGTCGCGCATGATGCGGATGAAAGCGAGGTTGATCGACTCGCGCAGCGCTTCGCGCACCGAAGGCACTTTGCCGTCGTCTTCGCGCTTGAAATTGGAGAAGGTGTGCGCGCCCGCGCCGGTGAAGAAGCTTTCCGCGGGGCTCGCCGAGTAACGCCTCTCCATCGCCGCTTCGAGCATCGGCGCGAGCTGCCTGTCTTTCGCCGCGGCGAGGTGTTCGATCGCCCAGCGCGTCAGGCGGTCGCGCTGATCGACGTGCGTCGCGCGCAGCGCTTTGGCGCTCATCCCCGAGTACTGCTCGTGCAGGCTGGCGATGATCTCGAGATAGGTCGTGAGCGTGCGCAGCTTCGCGGTGGAGCCCAGCTCGAGCTTGGCCCCCTCGTTGGTGTCGAAAGGCTGGGTCGAGTTGTCGGTCTGGACGCGCACGTAGTTCGCGTCCTTGCCGCGCTCGTAGAGCGTGAAGGTGTGGATCACGGCGCTCGGGTCGGCGGCGCCCAGCATGCGGTCCGCCCCGAGGTTGGAGGCTTTCACGTAAGCGCGGTCCTGCAGGCGTTTCAGCATCGCGGTGACCGCATCCTGCATCTCGGCGTCGAGCGTGCTCCCGACTTTCACGTCGAGCCGGTCGACGTCGTAAAGCCGCGGCGTGTCGAGCATGGCGGCGAGCCGGGTGCGCATGACCGTCGCGCCTTTCCACGACCGCACGTAGGCGCGCGGCGCGGCGCCTTCGTCGCGGAATGTGAGCTTCACTTCGAGCGCGGCGTCGCGAAGCTGGGGCGAGATGATGCCCGCGGTGGCGAGGAGCCGCAGGTAGCTGTCGGTGAGCGCGGCGAGCGGCTCGCGCCCGGCTCCCAGGAAATAGGTCGGGCGGCGCTGGGCTATGAGCAGGCTCAGCACCTGCCGGAAAGCATAGGCCTGTTCCGCGAGCCCGCGCCCGCTCGCAGCCGGCTTCCGCAACGCCGCGTTGACTGCCTCGAAATCGGCGCCGTACCACGCCCACAGGCCGTCGCCGATTCCGGCGACCTCGCCATAGTCCGCCGCGGCGGCGAGCGGGACGGTGTTCAGGTATTCGAGGACGATACGCCGGCGCGGCCCCGTGGTGTCGGGCCCGTTGGCATAGGCCTTCAGGGTCGCCGAATACATCTGGCGAAGCTTGTCGAAGATCGACGAGGTGACGCCCGAGGCCGAATGGCGGTATTTCTCGATCTGGGTCGCCAGCGTGCTGCCGCCCGGCGCATCGTAGTCGCGATCGACCACTTTCACGAACTGGGAGGCGACTGCGCGGCCGAGGCGATTCCACTCGACCGCGGGGTTGCGGGTCGGATACCTCGCTTCGAGAAGCTCGCGGTTCTCGATGAAAAGGAGCGACTGCACGATGGCCGCGGGGACCGCCTCGAAGCTCTTGTAGATGCGGTCGGGGTAAGCGAAGTCGAACAGCCGCTCGTCGCGGCAGTCGAGGACCTGCAGCCCGCCCTGCGTCTTTTCGGCGTAAGGCGGCGAATAGCCCGCCTGGATGAGGTCGCCGAGCTGGTGCGTCACCTGCGCCTGCGAGTCGATCTCGTAGCCTTTCGCCTGGAGACGCTTTACGAAAGTCGGCAGCTCGCTGTAACCCAGGCGCTGATCGTAAGGTCCCGGCCGCGGGAAGCGGATCGAGCTGCTCGGCCCCGGCTGCACCGCGAACTTCATGTCGCGGGCGATGCTCGCGAAATAGCGCGCCTGGAGCCGGGACGCCTGGAGCTCGCTGTATGCGGTGAACGAAATCACCAGCCCGGCGAGAAGGATCACGACCACATAAAAGGCTTTGGACCCGCCGGCGGGAGCCGGCGTGCGAGGCGGAGGCGGCGCCGCGCGCCTTACCGTGGGCGGCGCGTGCGGCTTCGGCATTCGGTGTGGTGCCTCATGGGTGCGGCAATCTCGTTTTCATTCTACCGACGCTTTCTCCGGCTGTATCGAAATGGCCGCTTGTTTTAACCAACGCGAGCGCGCTTGTTGCGTGGACGCAATAGCTCGCGCGCGGTTTCGGTAACATACGCGGAGCCACAGGAAACCACGCAAGCTATCACGCCGATGTCCACTGTCGTTGAGCAATTAAGCACATATGCGGCGAGGCTCCGTTTCGATGGCCTGCCGCGTGAAGTCGTTCACACTGCGAAGCGTCTGATCATAGACACGGTCGGCTGCGCGCTCGGCGGCTACTGTAGCGAGCCGGCGAAGATCGCGCGGGACCTCGCCGCGACCGTGCGCAGCAGCGAACCGGTGACGCTGATCGGGAGCGGCGAGCGCACCAGCCCCGATCTCGCGACTTTCGCGAACGGGGTCATGATCCGCTTCCTCGATTTCAACGACGGCTACACGAGCACCGGTGAGTCGGGCCATCCCAGCGACAGCATCGCCGCAGTCCTCTCGGTCTCCGAATTGCGGCGCCGGAGCGGGGCCGACGCGATCGCCGCCACCGTCCTCGCCTACGAAGTCTTCTGCCGCGTGTGCGACCAGGCGGACCTGAAGCCGCTCGGGTTCGATCACGTGACCGTCGGCGGGATGGCGAGCACCGCAGCCGCCGCGCGCCTCCTCGGGCTCGGCCCGCAGGAGATCGCGCACGCTTTCAACCTCGGCATCGCCCCCAACGTCGCCCTCTACCAGACTCGCATCGGCAACGTTTCGATGTGGAAAGGCTGCGCCTACGCGAACGCGAGCCGTAACGCGGTCTTCGCGGCGATGCTGGCCGCGCGCGGAATGACCGGTCCGTCGCCGATATTCGAAGGCGTCGGAGGCTATTTCAAGGCCGTCACGCGCAAGCCCTTCCAGCTGCCGTCGCTCGGCGGCGCCGGTGGCGGCTACAAGATCATGGAGTGCAGCATCAAGCGCTTCCCGCTCGGGCTCTATTCACAGACCGTGGTCGAAGCGGCTTTGCAGCTACGCGAGCAGGTCGGCGCGCCGGAAGGGATCGCCGAAATCCGCATCGAGACCGTCACGACCGCGATCCGGCTGATGGCCGGCGACGCCGACAAGTGGGAGCCGGAGACGCGCGAGACCGCCGATCACAGCATGCCGTATACGGTGGCGGTGGCGCTGATTCACGGCGACGTGGAAGAGCAGCACTTCGGCGAGCGCTATCTGCGCGACCCCGCGATCCGTGCCCTCACGCGGCGCGTCAAAGTGAAAGCGACTGCGGAAGCCGACCGGCGCCTTCCCGAAGCGATGCTCTGCCGCATGGAGATCGTCACCACTGCCGGAGCAAGTTACGCGACCGTCGTGGAATACCATAAGGGGCACTGGAAGAACCCGATGACCGACGGCGAGGTCGAGGCGAAATTCCATAAGCTCGCGGCGGGAGTGCTCAGGCCGGCGGAGGCCGAGCGCCTGCTGGAAAAGCTCTGGAAGCTGGACGAGCTGCCCGATGCCGGAGAGATCGTGCGGCTGACGAAGGCCGGGTGATGCCGTGGTGTGAAACTAAAGAGGAGCGAGCGTGATGAGCATCACGAATATCCGCTGGGCCGCATCGATCGCAGCGAGTCTCGTTTTCGCATGCTTCGCCATTCCGGCCGCCCACGCAGCCGCGCCGACCGACTATCCCAGCCGCCCCATCCGCCTCCTCGTGCCTTTCGCCCCGGGCGGCGGCGCCGATACCCTCGCGCGCATCGTCACGCCGAAGCT
>CAZULX010000175.1:0-15653 GCA_964621335.1 uncultured Streptomycetaceae bacterium | reverse complement strand
CGGTCGAGCAGCTCCTCGCCGCGCAATCCGGGGAAGTTGCGAAGCACCATTTCCTTGGCGTATAGCCTGACGAGATAACGCAGCTTGAGGCTCTTCGCCCGCGCGGCGAAAACGTAGTCGCGGTGGCCGCTGTTCACGACGATGACGTTCTGGTCCGGGTCCAGGTGCGAGCGCCACAGCTTTCCGGGTGCGTGCTCCAGTGTATAGCCCGGCAAGCCCTGGGCAGCCGCGGATCGCTCCTTCGATTCGGGCAGCAGGCTGTCGGTGATCGTAATCAGGGCTTCCGCCTCGCAAACGACGCCACCCTGCCGGGCCGTCACTCCGACACGCGTAAGACACGGTTCGGCCGGCGCGTGAAACGCAGCGTATTGGGACGCCTGCGCTTCCAGGCGGCCGCCGCCCTCGATTACCCGCCACGCGCAATCGATGCCTTCATCGATATGACGCCTGCTTGCGTCGCGTGTCACGGCGCGCAACGCACGGGACGCGTTCACCGCAACCGTGCAGGCGGAAGGCGCGATACGCACGCTGTGCAGCGGTCCGGCGTACTCGAAGAACTGCCGTTGTGCAGGCGCCGAGTCCGGCTCATCCGGCAACGATACCCCGGGTTCCATGAGCAGCGCGTCGTCAGCATGCCTTCCAAACGCGGGCGAGCGGCTGTGCCTGCGCGATGTGACGTCGAACCATTCATATTCCTCTGTTGGCAGCGCAAGCAGCGCCTCACGGAAAGCGCGCTGGATCGCGCGCAGCGTATCGAGCGAGCTTCGCTCTTCTTCGACGCGCTTGCGCTCATCGATCAGCTGCAGGAGCTGGGTCTCGAGCGGCGCAAGCGACTGGGTGAAGGCGTCCAAAAACGCATCGTGTATGACGCCGGTGCGCGTGGCAGGCGTCAGGTTGAGGAACGGCACGTCGATAATTCCCTGCAGGTAGCCGCTCGTCCATGGTGCCTTCTGGAGTGCATCGAGCTCGGTAACGGCGCGCAGCAGGCGAGTACCCGAACGGTAGAGCCCGACTTCGTTTGCCGAGTCCGGCGCGCCCAGATACAGCTCGACGTAGATTTCGCCTTCAGGAGGCGAGAGCGGTGCAAGGTGGTGCAGCAGTTCTCCCGTGAACTGCCGCGGCTCCACTGCAAGCTCCCGGCGCGCCTGGCGGTCGAGTACCCGGATACGCACGCCGGACTGTCGTATACGTTCGCGGAGTTCGGAGGCCAGAAAGCGCTGGATCTTCTCGCCGGACAGGTGGCGCACACCGGGCAGGAGCGGCCGGATTTTGAGCCGTGTCCCGCTTTCGGCGAGTAGTGCGTTGCGGCGCGCGATGCTGTAGCTGGGATCGCCTTTGCGCATCCGCATCTCGTAAACCCTGCCGTCAGCCGCTGGACAGGCCATCGCAAGCTCTTCGCCCACCGTCCAGAACGAGAGCAGGCCAATGCCGAATTCTCCCTGAAGACCCCGCATCCCGTCGGTTTTCAGGCGCCGCTTAACCGAATCGCAGATATGGGTCGCGACATAGCGGAAATCGGGCACGCCGTCTCCATCGCGCGGAACGCCCCGGCCGTCATCGATGACCTCGAGAAAGTGCTCGCCGCGCTCGCGTCCGCGCGTGATCGTGATCGACCCCGCGCCCGCATCGATGCTGTTCTCGACGAGCTCGGCGACGGCCTTGAGCGGATTGTCCTGGGACAATGCGATGATGGTGATCGCGTTCCAGTCGTCGCCGATGCGCAGCTTCCCGGCCGCGGTCGCGTGCGTGCGTCCGTGCGTGCCTCGATCCCGCGTTACGCTTGCTCGTGCCACTGAACGCTCACGACTCGAAAAACTCTTTCACCTTTTCCATCCAGGACTTGGCGCGCGGGTTGTGGCGCGCCGTATCGCTGCCGCTGATCGCCTCGAACTCCTGCAGGAGCTCCTTCTGGCGCGCGGTCAGGTTGATCGGGGTCTCGACGATGACATGGCACAGCAGGTCGCCGTGACTCGCCGAGCGCACGCCCTTGATGCCTTTGCCGCGCAGGCGAAAAACCTTGCCGCTTTGCGTCTCCGACGGCACTTTGATCTTGGCGTAGCCCTCGAGCGTCGGGATCTCGATGTCTCCCCCGAGCGCGGCGGTGGTGATGCTGATCGGCATCTCGCAGTGCAGGTCGTTGTGATCGCGCGTGAACACCGGATGCGGCTTGATGTGGATGACGACGTAGAGGTCGCCGGCAGGGCCGCCGTTCACGCCGGCTTCGCCTTCGCCCGAAAGGCGTATGCGATCGCCTTCGTCGACCCCCGAAGGGATCTTCACCGAAAGCGTCTTGTGTTTTTTTACGCGCCCCGTGCCTTCGCAGGGCTGGCATGGGTTTGCGATCATCTTTCCGGTGCCATGACAGCGCGGGCAGGTCTGCTGGATCGAGAAAAATCCCTGCTGCATGCGCACCTGTCCGTGGCCGTTGCACGTCGTGCACTGGGTCGGCTGTGTGCCGGTCTTCGCGCCGCTGCCTTTGCAAGTCGCGCATTCCTCCATGGCGGGTATGCGTATGCGCGTCTCGGTGCCGCGTGCCGCGTCCTCGAGCGCGACCTCGAGGTTGTAGCGCAGGTCGGCGCCGCGAAACACCGTCGAGCGTGAGCGTCCGCCGCCGAAAATATCGCTGAAGATGTCGCCGAAGGCGTCCGAAAAACCGCCCATGCCCGCACCCGCGCCGGCCGACGAAGGGTCCACTCCGGCGTGCCCGTAATGGTCGTACGCCGCACGCTTGTTGGGATCGGTGAGGACTTCGTACGCTTCCTTGGCTTCCTTGAACTGATCCTCGGACTTGGGATTGTCCGGATTGCGGTCCGGATGGTGCTTCATCGCGAGCTTGCGATACGCCTTCTTGATCTCGTCGTCGGGCGCGTCCTTGTTGACTCCGAGGACTTCGTAGTAATCGCGTTTCGTTGCCATGGCTCCCTAGCGCCTGGTGTTTCGTGAGCTGTCTTAAACGCAGAAAGGGGAGGCTCGCCTAAGCGGGCCTCCCCATCTGCCGTGTGGATCCCGCCGGCGGAATCCCGTTACTTCTTGTCCTTCACCTCTTCGTACTCCGCGTCGACCACGTTGCCGTCGTCCTGCTGCTGCTTGCCGCCGTCGGCGGACGCGCCCGCCGATTGACCGGCGCCGGGCTGACCCGGCTGCTGCTTCGCCTGCTCCTGAGCGTACATCTGCTCGGCGAGCTTGTGGGCGGACTCCGCGAGAGCCTGCGTCGCCTTCTCGATGTTCTCCTTGTCGTCGGACTTCATCGCGTCTTCGGCGTCCTTCAGCGCGGCCTCGATCTTCGCCTTGTCGTCCGCGCTCACCTTGTCGCCGCCTTCCTTGAGCGATTTCTTGACCGAGTGGACCATGTGATCGCACTGGTTGCGCGCGTCGACGAGCTCGCGCGCCTTCTTGTCTTCCTCGGCGTTCGCCTCGGCGTCCTTCACCATGCGCTGGATCTCGTCCTCGTTGAGACCGCTGGAAGCCTGGATCTTGATCTTGTTCTCCTTGCCCGTCGCCTTGTCCTTCGCCGACACGTGCAGGATCCCGTTGGCATCGATGTCGAACGTCACTTCGATCTGTGGCAGCCCGCGGGGGCTTGCCGGTATGTCGGTGAGGTTGAACTGGCCGAGAGACTTGTTGGTCCGCGCCATTTCGCGCTCGCCCTGCAGCACGTGGATGGTGACGGCAGTCTGGTTGTCCTCGGCCGTCGAGAACACCTGCGTCGCCTTGGTCGGGATCGTCGTGTTCTTCTGGATGAGCTTGGTCATCACGCCGCCGAGCGTCTCGATCCCGAGCGACAGCGGTGTCACGTCGAGGAGCAACACGTCTTTCACTTCGCCCTGCAGCACGCCGCCCTGGACCGCTGCGCCGACCGCGACCGCCTCGTCGGGGTTTACGTCCTTGCGCGCTTCCTTGCCGAAGAACTCCTTCACCTTGTCCTGCACCTTCGGCATGCGCGTCTGTCCGCCGACGAGGATGACGTCGTCGATTTCAGAGAGCTTCACGCCGGCATCCTTCACCGCGATGCGGCAGGGCTCGATCGTGCGCTCGATCAGCTCGTCGACGAGCGACTCGAACTTGGCGCGCGTGATCTTGACCGCCAGGTGTTTCGGACCCGACTGGTCGGCCGTGATGTAGGGCAGGTTGACTTCGGTCTGCTGCGAGGACGAAAGCTCGATCTTCGCCTTTTCCGCGGCGTCTTTGAGACGCTGGAGCGCGAGCATGTCCTTGCGCAGATCGATGCCGGAATCTTTCTTGAACTCGTCGCACAGGTAGTCCATGAGCCGCTGGTCGAAGTCCTCGCCGCCCAGGAACGTGTCGCCGTTCGTCGAAAGCACTTCGAACTGATGCTCGCCTTCGACCGCCGCGATCTCGATGATCGAAATGTCGAACGTGCCGCCGCCCAGATCGTAGACCGCGATCTTGCGGTCGCCTTTCTTTTTGTCGAGGCCGAACGCGAGCGCTGCCGCCGTCGGCTCGTTGATGATGCGCTTGACTTCGAGCCCGGCGATGCGGCCGGCGTCCTTGGTCGCCTGGCGCTGCGAATCGTTGAAGTACGCGGGCACCGTGATGACCGCTTCGGTCACCGGCTCGCCGAGGTAGTCCTCGGCCGTTTTCTTCATCTTGATCAGCACCTGGGCGGAAACTTCAGGCGGCGCGATTCGCTTGCCGCGCACCTCGACCCAGGCATCGCCGTTCTCGGCCTTTACGATCGAATAGGGCATGAGATCGATGTCCTTCTGGACTTCTTTCTCCTCGAAACGGCGGCCGATCAGGCGCTTCACGGCATAAAGCGTGTTCTTCGGATTGGTGACGGCCTGGCGCTTCGCCGGTGCGCCGACGAGGATCTCGCCGTCCTCCATGTACGCGACGACCGAAGGCGTGGTGCGCGCGCCTTCGGAGTTCTCGATCACCTTGGGTATGCCGTTTTCCATCACCGCGACGCACGAGTTCGTCGTGCCCAGGTCTATGCCGATTATTTTTGCCATGTCTGCCTCACTCGAATCTGGAAAGAGAATTCACTACCGCGAATATGGGGGTAAGCCTTCAGTTTTCAACGCTTTTCGGCTTCGAGACGATCACCAGCGCGGGACGCATCACGCGGTCGTGCAGGAGATAGCCTTTTTGCAGGACCTGTACCACCGTGTTCGGCTCGCCATCCGATTCCACGGTGCTGATCGCCTGATGACGGTGCGGGTCGAATTTCTCGGCTTTGGGGTCGATCTCCTTCACGCTGAACTTGTCGAAGACCGACTTCAACTGCCGCAGCGTGAGCTCGTCGCCGCTGCGCATGCTTTCCACGGTGGCGTTATCGGCGGCGAGCGCCGCCTCGAGACTGTCCTTCACCGCGAGCAGCTCACCCGCGAAATTCTCGACGGCGAACTTGTGGGCGTTGGCGATCTCGGTCTGGCTGCGCTTGCGGATGTTGTCGCCCTCGGCCTTGGCGCGGAGCCACGCATCGTGGTGCTCGGCTGCGGCCATCTGGGCCTGCCGCAGGCGCTCTTCGAGATCGCCTGCGTCGCCGCCCGCCTGGGGGTCGACGTCCGGATTGGTGAATTCGGGTGTTTCCTGCATCTTCGGGGGCTCCTCTTGACCCTTACCACGTGGGGGTTGTCCGGGCGGAATTCAATACGTGCCAAGTACCTGTTTAACCGAAGAAACCCAACCTGACCTCAGCGGGCCGGTCAGGCGGGGGCGCCGGCGGCGAGCGCCCTCAAGCGGGATTGTTCCAGGTCCTGGGGGGAGGGGACTGCGGTCCAGCCGTGGAGGTTGCGCTCGACGAGATCGGTGAGGGCGGCGATCCATTCGTGGCGCTCGTTCATGCAGGGAATGTAGTGGAACTCGCGGCCGCCGGCGCGCAGGAAGAGCTCCTTTGCCTCGATCGCGATCTCTTCGAGCGTCTCGAGGCAGTCGGCGACGAAACCGGGACAGATCACGTCCACTCTCGGGACGCCTTGCTTTCCGAGGCCGATCAGCACCTCGGACGTATAGGGCTTCAACCATTCGGCACGCCCGAAACGCGACTGGAAGGCGACCCGCAGCTCGTCGGGCCCGAGGCCGAGCGCTTCGCGCAGCAGCCTCGCGGTTTTCTGACACTCGCAGTGATAGGGATCGCCGAGCTCGAGCGTCCTGCGCGGCACGCCGTGGAAGCTCGCGACGAGGACTTCGCCACGCCCGCGCTTCTGCCAGTGCTCGCGAACGCTCTTTTCGAGCGCCGTGATGTAGCCCGGATCGTCGTGAAAATGGCGCAGCGTGCGGATCTCGGGCTGGTTGCGCAGGCCGGAGAGCGCCGCGAACGCCGCATCGGTCGCCGTAGCAGTCGTGCTCGCCGAATACTGGGGGTACAGCGGGACGAGCAGGATGCGGTCGCAGCCCTGCGCCGTCAGCGCCTCGATCTTCTGCGCAATCGAAGGCGTGCCGTAGCGCATCGCATAATCGACTGCAAGCGGCACCCGTATGCGCTCGCCGAGATAACCCTGGAGCAATAGCGTCTGGCGTTCGGTATGGACTTTGAGCGGAGAGCCCTCCGAAGTCCACACCTGCTCGTAACGCGCGGCGGAATGCTTGGGGCGCGTCGTCAGGATGTAAAGATGCAGGATGGGCAGCCAGACGGCGCGCGGGATCTCGACTACGCGCGGGTCCGACAGGAACTCCCTCAGGTACGTGCGGACCGCGGCGCGCGTCGGTGCTTCAGGTGTGCCGAGGTTTACGAGGAGCACTCCCGGGCGCGCGGCGGTGCCGTGCTGGTACGGCTCAGGTTTCGATTGGCGCATGCGGAATCATACATAGCGGCGATAGCCGCTTAAGCGCGCCGTCGCGCCCGGAGGCTGGCGAAGCCTGCCGAAGGAGCGGAGTAGATCTTTCCGCGGCGTACCTTACTGATGCGAGAGCGCACTCGACAGGAGCTTCGCCGTGATGTCGACGATGGGTATCACGCGCTCGTAGGCCATACGCGTCGGGCCGATCACGCCGACGGTGCCGACGATCTGACCGTCGACTTCGTACGGCGCGGTCACCACGCTGCACTCGTCGAGCGAAACAAGGCCCGACTCGCCGCCGATGAAAATCTGCACCCCGTGCGCGCGGCTCGAGATGTCCAGAAGCTGCAGGAGCCCGGTCTTGCGCTCGAACAGATCGAAGAGATTGCGCAGCCGTTGCATGTCCGACGAGAGGTCCTGCACGTCGAGAAGCCGCCCTTCGCCGGAGATGACGACATCGTCGGCCGATTCGCCGACCGCTTCGCTCCCCGCATCGAGGGCGCGCGTCATGAGCTGGGTCATGTCCTCGCGCAGCTGCTTCAGCTCTTCGTGTATGCGCTTGCGCGTTTCCTCGAAAGGGAGGCCGGCGAATTTCTGGTTGAGTATGTTGGCTGCTTCGATCAGCTCGGACGGCGTGTAGGGACGCTCGGTGAGCAATATGCGGTTCTGCACGTCGCCCTCGGGCGTCACCAGTATCAGGAGGACGCGGCTTTCGGAAAGCTTCACGAACTCGATGTGCCTGAAGCCGCCGCTGCGGCGCGGGATCATGACGACCCCTGCAAAGCGCGTCACGTCCGCCAGCACCTGAGAGGCCGAAGTGACGAGCCGCTGCCGATTGTCGACGTGCAGCTGGCCTTCGAGCTTGTTGATCTCGACCGAGTCGAGCGGTTTTATCGTGAGCAGGGTGTCGACGAAGAAGCGGTAGCCGCGCGGCGTGGGTATGCGGCCGGCCGAGGTATGCGGGCTCGCGATGAAACCGAGGTCTTCGAGGTCCGCCATGACGTTGCGGATGCTGGCGGGCGAGAGGTCGAGCCCGGAATACCTGGACAGCGCGCGCGAACCGACGGGTTGACCTTCGGTGATGTAGCGCTCGATGAGGGTCTTCAGCAGGAGCTGCGCTCGCTCGCTCAACACCGTGCTGTCGTTCGACATGAGTTCATTCTACACAAAAAAGATGGCTGTCGACCAAGGGCTAAGCTACTCAACGCAAAAGACAAATCGCGGTTTACACGGGCCTTGCAAAGCTTCTCGGCGGCAAGGGCGATATGGTCTAATGCAGCCATGAAAAAAAGGTTCGGCACCGTTGCGCTGATCGGCAAGTACAACAGCCCGCAGATCGTGACGCCGCTGCTCGAGCTCGCGCGTTTTCTCGAAGGGCGCGGCGTGCGGGTGATGATCGACCGCCTGACTGCATCGCACGTCTCCGAGTGCCCTTATCCCGTCCTTGCGCTGGAAGAGCTCGGGGCGCGTGCCGATCTCGCGGTGGTCCTCGGCGGCGACGGAACCATGCTCAATATCGCGCGCACCTTCGCGCCTTTCGAGGTCGCGCTCGTCGGCGTGAACCAGGGAAGGCTGGGTTTTCTCACCGATATCTCGCTCGATACCATGGTCGAGACCATAGGCGCGATACTCGAAGGCGAGTACGTGGCCGAAGAGCGCATGCTGCTCGAAGCCGAAGTGCACAGCGGCGGGCGCCGCGCACTCGAGGTGCTCGCGTTCAACGACGTCGTCGTGAGCAAGGGTATCAAAGGCAGCATGATCGAGTTCGAGGTGCTGATCGACGGCGAGCCGATCTACACCCAGCGCTCCGACGGTCTCATCGTCGCGACGCCGACCGGGTCGACGGCGTATGCGCTCTCTTCCGGCGGGCCCATCGTTCATCCGTCGCTGCAACTGATCTCGCTCGTGCCCGTATGTCCGCACACGCTGTCGAACCGTCCGATCGTGATCAGCAGCGACTCCACCGTCGAAATCGTGGTGGCGAGCGCCGCCGATCCGCGGGCGCACTTCGACAGTCACTCGCATTTCGAGCTGCGCGAAGGAGACCGGGTGGTGGTGCGCCGCTACAGGCATACGATCAGCCTGCTCCATCCGGTCGGCCACAGCTATTACGCGATGCTCAGGCAGAAGCTCAACTGGAATATCTGAGTCGGCGATGTTGCTGCGCTTGAGCATCCGCGACTTCGTCATCGTCGAGCGCCTCGAGCTCGAGTTCGAACGCGGCTTCACCGTGCTCACGGGCGAGACCGGGGCCGGAAAGTCGATCCTCATCGACGCGCTCGCGCTGGTGCTCGGCGAGCGCGCTGATCCGATCGTCGTGCGGCAGGGCGCGGAGCGCGCGGAGATCAACGCGGAATTCGAGCTCGACGCCGCCGCGCCCCTCGCGCGCTGGCTCGCGGAGCGGGACCTGGCGGCTGACGGCGCGTGTCTGCTCCGGCGAGTGATCGACGCCGCGGGCCGCGGGCGCGCGTTCATCAACGGCACGCCGGTGACCGTCGCGCAACTGAGGGAAGCCGGAGAGTTTCTCGTCGACATCCACGGCCAGCACGAGCATCAGTCGCTGGTGAGGGCCGCGGCGCAGCGCGAGCTCCTCGACGCTTACGGCGGGCTCGAAGCGCAGGCGCTGCGCGTGGCCGAGCTCTACCGCGCATGGCGTAGATGCGTCGAGCAGCGCGTGGCCTTCGAGACCGACGCGGCCGCGATCGCCGCGGAGCGCGAGCAGCTCGAGTGGCAGGTGAAAGAGCTGGAAGCGGTCGGTTTCACGGCCGAAGCTTGGCAGGAGCTCGCAGGAGAGCACGGCCGTCTCGCGCACGCCGCGAGCCTGATCGAGGGCGCGCAGCACGGCCTGGACGCGCTCTCGGAGGCCGAGAGCTCGAGCCTCGCGCAACTGAACGCGGTCATCGCGCGGCTCGAAGTGCTCGTCGACTACGACGCGTCGCTACGCGAGGTGCTCGACGTGCTCCAGCCCGCCGCGATCCAGATCCAGGAGGCGGTCTACACCCTGCGTCACTATCAGCAGAAACTGGACGTCGACCCGCAACGCCTGCGGGAGGCCGAACGGCGGCTCGACCAGATCCACTCCGCGAGCCGCAAATACCGGAGTGCGCCGGAGGAGCTGCCCGCGCTGCTCGAGGGCGCGAGAAGAAGGCTCGCCGAGCTCGATGCGAGCGGCGACCCCGAAGCGCTCGAGCGGCTCGAAAGCGAGGCGCTGCGCGCCTGCACGAACGAGGCGCAGAAACTGAGCGCCGGGCGCACGAAAACGTCTGCGGCGCTCGCGGGTGAAGTCACTGCGGCGATGCAGTCCCTCGCGATGACCGGAGGACGCTTCGAGGTCGCACTGACGGCACTCGCAGAGCCTTCATCGCACGGCCTGGAGCAGATCGAATTTCGCGTCGCGGCGCACGCGGGCATGACGCCCCAGCCGCTCGCGAAAGTGGCTTCAGGCGGCGAGCTCTCGCGGCTGAGTCTCGCCATCCAGACGGTGACTAGCAAAGTGGCACAGGTGCCGACGCTCGTCTTCGACGAAGTCGATGCCGGTATCGGCGGGCGCGTAGCCGAGATCGTGGGCCGCATGCTGAAGGGGCTCGGGCGCAAGCACCAGGTGATGTGCATCACGCACCTGCCGCAAGTCGCGGCCTCGGCGGACCATCAATGGCAGGTCGCGAAAACGGGATCGAAAGCGAGGGTCGCGAGCCGCGTTACCGCCCTCGACGCGGACCAGCGCATCGACGAGATTGCACGCATGCTGGGTGGAGTGAAAATCACCGAAACCACGCGCAAGCACGCGGCGGAGATGCTGGGGCTGAAAAGCTAGTCGCGCTTCCGGCGATGCGGGCAGTCGGCTTTCGTGCATTCCGCGTACAAATGCAGCGAATGGTCCTGGATCCGGAAACCGCGCTCGATCGCGATTTCGACCTGGCGCTTCTCGATCTCTAGGTCGTAGAACTCTTCGACGTGCCCGCATTCGACGCAAACGATGTGGTCGTGGTGTCCGCCCTGCTTCAGCTCGAAAACCGCTTTGCCGCTTTCGAAATGGTGGCGGATGAGGAGACCGGCCTGTTCGAACTGCGTGAGGACGCGATACACCGTGGCGAGGCCGGTGTCGGTACCTTCCTTGACGAGCATCTTGTACACGTCCTCCGCTGACAGGTGCCGCACCGCGCTCTTCTCGAAAATCTCGAGGATGCGCAATCGCGGCATCGTCGCCTTAAGGCCTATGGTCTTGAGGTCGGTGGGGGAGCTCAACGGTGCTTTTCTGTCGGAAGGAGGGTCGCTGAGCTATGATATTAGGAATTATTTGTAATGGAAACGTACGCGACCGGCTCCCTCGAGCCGAACGTCGCTCTGCCCCCGGATGCGTAAGCCCCTACTCCTAGTCGTGTTGTTGCTCGTCGGCTGTCAGCGCATTCCCATGATTCCGGGAATCACGGCGCACAAGATCGACATCCAGCAGGGCAACTACGTCACCCAGGACATGGTTGCGAAGCTGAAGCCCGGCATGTCGCGCAGCCAGGTGCGCTTCGCGCTCGGCACCCCGCTCGTGACCGATCCGTTTCACCCTGATCGCTGGGATTACGTTTACGTGCTCCAGAAAAAAGGAGAGGTCGTCGAGCAGCGCCGCATTGTGGTCGTGTTCAAGGACGAGAAGCTCGCCCGCATCGACGGCGACGTGAAACCGGCCGCCCAGGGCGCCGCCTCACCCGCCGGCGCATCCGGGCCGAACGCTGCTAAACCGCAGTCCGCTCCGGCAGCCGCGGCGCGGCCCCCGCAGTGACATGAAGGTCGCGATCGCTGGCAGCACCGGCCGCATGGGCCGCGCGCTGATCGAAACGGTGATGCGCGCGCCCGATACGCGTCTCGTTGCCGCGCTCGAGCAGCGCGGCAACGCGGGCCTCGGCAGGGACGCGGGCGAGCTCGTGGGCGAGGCTTGCGGCATTCCGGTGAGCGAGGACGTCCCGAAGGCGCTCGCGGGCTGCGATGTGCTCATCGATTTCACACGTCCCGCGGGCACGCTCGAGCACCTCGCCGCGTGCCGCGAGCTCGGCGTGAAGCTCGTCATCGGCACGACCGGTTTCGACGAGACCCAGAAAAGCGCGATCGCCGAAGGCGCGAACAGGATCGCGATCGCCATGGCGCCGAACTTCAGCGTCGGCGTGAACGTCACGTTCAAGCTGCTCGAGGTCGCAGCGGCTGCGTTGAACGAAGGCTACGACGTGGAGATCGTCGAAGCGCACCATCGGCACAAGGTCGACGCACCGTCGGGGACTGCGCTGCGCATGGGCGAGATCGTGGCGCGCGCACTGGGCCGCGACCTGCGGAGCGACGCGGTCTACGGCCGTGAGGGCGTCACCGGCGAGCGCAAAACCGGGACCATCGGATTCGCGACGGTGCGCGGCGGCGATGTCGTGGGCGATCACACCGTCATGTTCCTCGGCACCGGCGAGCGCATCGAGATCACACACCGCTCGTCGAGCCGCGCGACTTACGCGCAGGGCGCGCTGCGCTCGGCGCGCTTCCTCATGGACAAGCCGAACGGCCTCTACGACATGCAGGACGTGCTGGGTTTGCGGTAAAGATCTACGCCTCTCCTTCGCGTCGCGGGTTTGTCCGCGTAACGCGAGATGCGTATAATTTCGACTTCAAGCGAGCGGGACGGGTCCGACCTGTCCCGCTTTCCACATCCAGCCCCGTAAAATCAGGAGTTTGCCGTGTCATCGCGTACGCCTGCCATCCTCGTGCTCAAGGATGGAACGGTTTTTTGCGGCACGTCGATCGGCGCGCCCGGGTTGACCGTCGGCGAAGTGGTGTTCAACACCGCGATGACCGGATACCAGGAAATTCTCACCGATCCGTCGTATTGCCGGCAGATCGTCACGCTCACGTATCCGCACATCGGCAACTACGGCGCGAATGCGCAGGATGTCGAGTCGAGCCGCGTCTACGCAGCGGGGCTCGTGATCCGCGATCTTCCGGTGCGCTCGTCCAACTGGCGCGAGAACTGGACGCTCGAAGAGTACCTCGTGCGCGAGAACGTGGTCGCGATCGCCGACATCGACACGCGCAAGCTCACTCGCATACTGCGCGACCGCGGTGCGCAGGACGGCTGCATCATGGCCGGAGAAGTCGACGTGGAGGCCGCGCTCGCGGCCGCGCGCGAATTCCCGGGCCTCGTCGGAATGGATCTCGCCAAAGTCGTGAGCTGTAAGCAGGCCTACGACTGGAGCGAAGGCGGGTGGAGCCTGGAGAGCGGCTACGGCAGGCTCGAAGACTCGCGCTTCCACGTCGTCGCTTATGACTACGGCGTGAAGCGCAATATCCTGCGCAAGCTCACGCAGCGCGCTTGTAAAGTGACCGTCGTTCCCGCGGAGATGCCGGCGGAAGAAGCGCTCGGCCTCGCGCCCGACGGCATCCTGCTCGCGAACGGCCCCGGGGATCCGGCGCCTTGCGATTACGCGATCCGCGCGATCCGCACTTTCCTCGGCGTGGGCGTCCCGCTTTTCGGAATCTGCCTCGGCCACCAGCTTCTCGGGCTTGCGGTGGGCGCGAGAACGGTCAAGATGAAATTCGGGCACCACGGCGCCAACCATCCGGTGCAGGACCTCGAGACCGGCCGCGTGATGATCACGAGCCAGAACCACGGCTTCGCTGTGGATCCCGCTACACTTCCCGGGAACGCCCGCGTCACGCACGTCTCGCTTTTCGACGGCAGCCTCCAGGGTTTCAGTCTCACCGATCGCCCGGCGTTCTGCTTTCAGGGGCATCCCGAAGCGAGCCCGGGTCCGCGAGACGTCGATTATCTTTTCGATCGCTTCATCGCCTCCATGAGCTCGACCAGCGTGAAAGCCTGATGCCCAAGCGCACCGACATCGAGAGCATCCTGATCATCGGCGCCGGGCCCATCATCATCGGGCAGGCGTGCGAGTTCGACTATTCCGGCGTGCAGGCGTGCAAGGCGCTGCGCCAGGAAGGCTATCGCGTCGTGCTGGTCAACTCGAACCCGGCGACCATCATGACCGATCCGGAGATGGCCGACGCGACTTACATCGAGCCGATCACGTGGCAGATGGTGGAGAAGATCATCGCGGCGGAAAAGCCCGACGCGCTGCTTCCGACCATGGGCGGACAAACCGCGCTCAACTGCGCGCTCGATCTCGCGCGCCACGGCGTGCTCGAGAAATACGGCGTGGAAATGATCGGCGCTTCCCGCGAAGCGATCGATAAAGCCGAGGACCGCGAGACATTCAAGGCGGCGATGGCGAAGATCGGGCTCGCGAGCCCGCGCTCGGCGCTCGCGCACAGCATGGAAGAGGCGCTGCAGGTGCAGGCGATGGTCGGATTTCCGACGATCCTCCGCCCGTCTTTCACGCTGGGCGGCACCGGCGGCGGGATCGCGTACAACAGCGAAGAGTTCATGGCGCTCGTCGAGCGCGCACTCGACGCGAGCCCGACCAAGGAAGTGCTGGTCGAGGAATCGGTCATCGGCTGGAAAGAGTTCGAGATGGAGGTCGTTCGCGACCATAAGGACAACTGCATCATCGTGTGCTCGATCGAGAACTTCGATCCCATGGGCGTGCACACCGGAGACTCGATCACGGTAGCCCCCGCGCAGACCCTGACCGACAAGGAATACCAGATCCTGCGCGACGCCTCGATCGCGTGCCTGCGCGAGATCGGCGTCGACACCGGCGGCTCGAACGTCCAGTTCGGCATCAACCCGCAGGACGGCCGCATGGTCATCATCGAGATGAATCCGCGGGTTTCGCGCTCCTCGGCGCTCGCCTCGAAAGCCACCGGTTTCCCGATAGCCAAGGTCGCCGCCAAGCTCGCGGTCGGCTACACGCTCGACGAATTGCGCAACGACATCACGGGCGGCGCCACCCCCGCTTCGTTCGAGCCTACGATCGATTACGTCGTCACCAAGATCCCGCGCTTCGCGTTCGAGAAGTTTCCGCAGGCCGACGACCGTCTCACCACGCAGATGAAATCGGTCGGCGAAGTGATGGCGATGGGCCGCACGTTCCAGGAATCGCTGCAGAAAGCGCTGCGCGGCCTGGAGACCGGCGTGGACGGTTTCGACGAGCGCACCACCGATCGCGACAAGATCGAGGAGGAGCTCGGCGACCCCGGTCCCGACCGTATCCTTTACGTCGCGGACGCTTTCCGCGCGGGCTTGCGGCTCGAGGAGATCCACGAGATATCCCGTATCGATCCGTGGTTTCTCGCGCAGATCGAGGACCTCGTGCGCATGGAAAAAGACATCGCGTCGCTCGCTTTCCACACCGTGGAGAGCGCTGAGCTGCGGCGCTGGAAGCGCGCGGGATTCTCGGACCGGCGTATCGCGAAGCTCGCGGGCGCGACGCAGACCGAGGTGCGCGAGCGCAGGCACGCTCTCGGCCTGCGGCCGGTCTACAAGCGCGTCGACACCTGCGCCGCGGAGTTCGCAACGCGCACGGCGTACATGTACTCCACGTACGAGGAGGAGTGCGAGGCGCAGCCCACCGATCGCCGCAAAGTCATCGTGCTCGGAGGCGGGCCCAACCGCATCGGCCAGGGCATCGAGTTCGACTATTGCTGCGTGCACGCCGCCCTCGCGCTGCGTGACGACGGTTTCGAGACCATCATGGTCAACTGCAACCCGGAGACCGTTTCCACCGACTACGACACGTCGGACCGGCTGTATTTCGAGCCGCTCACGCTGGAAGACGTGCTCGAGATCGTCCACGTCGAAAAGCCTTTCGGCGTGATCGTCCAGTTCGGCGGGCAGACGCCGCTCAAGCTCGCGCGCGACCTTGAGGCGAACGGGGTGCCGATCATCGGAACGACGCCCGATTCGATCGACGTCGCCGAGGACCGCGAGCGATTCCAGAAGCTCCTGAACAGGTTGAAACTGAAGCAGCCGCCCAACCGCAC
>CAZULX010000174.1:0-2561 GCA_964621335.1 uncultured Streptomycetaceae bacterium | reverse complement strand
GCGAGACTCAGGCGCTCCCCGTATTTCGAAGCGACCCGGCGCTACGGCTGCTGGGGCTACACCGTCTACAACCACATGTTCCTGCCGATCGGCTACGACGATCTCGAGCGCGAGTACGAAAAGCTCCTGAACGACGTGACGGTGTGGGACGTGTCGGTCGAGCGCAACCTCGAGATCGCCGGACCGGACGCGTTCCGCTTCATGAGCCTCCTCACCCCGCGCGACATGTCGAAATGCCCGGTGGGATACGGGAAATACGTGCTCCTCACCGCGGAAGACGGCGGCATCGTGAACGACCCCGTCCTCCTGCGCCTGGAAGAGAACCGCTTCTGGCTCGCCGCGGCCGACAGCGACATCCTGCTGTGGGCGAAAGGCGTCGCCTACGGCAGCGGCATGAAAGTCGATCTTCGCGAGCTCGACGTCGCGCCGATGCAGATCCAGGGCCCCAAATCGCGCCCGCTCGTGCAAGACCTCTTCGGAGAGCGCGTGCAGTCGCTCGGCTATTACCAGTTTTTCGAGACGAAGCTCGGCGACATTCCCGTGATCGTGACGCGCACCGGCTGGACCGGCGAGCTCGGCTACGAGCTCTATCTGCTCGACCCAGCGCGCGGCAACGACCTCTGGGAGCGCGTGATGGATGCCGGAAGGAAGTATGCGATCGCACCTACGGGGCCTTCGGACATCCGCCGCATCGAAGCCGGCATCCTCAACTACGGCGTCGACATGACGATCGCGAATAATCCCTACGAGGTCGGGCTCGAGCGGCTCGTCGCCCTGGGCAAGCCGGAACCGTTCATAGGCAAGGAAGCGTTGCAGCGCGTGAAATCGGAAGGACCGAAGCGCAGGCTCTCGGGAGTGGAGATCGAAGGCGCGCGCCTGGAGTTCAACATGACGCGCTGGCCGGTGCGCGCGGTCGATGCTGCGGTGGGAGAGATCACTTCCGCGATCTATTCGCCGCGGCTCAAAAAGAACATCGGTTATGCGATGGTGCCGGTCGCGCACGCGGCGCTCGGGACGAAGCTGGAGATCGAAACGCCCGACGGCAAGCGCGGCGCAGTCGTGGTGACGATGCCTTTCGTCGATCCGACGAAGTCGACTGCGAAGAGCTAGGAGGCGAGCACGTCTTCGAGCGTGCGGTTGAGCTTCTCCACGAGCTCGAACACGTGCTGTTCCTCGACGATGAAAGCCGGCGCGATCATGATGTTGTCGCCGTGCTTGCCGTCGACGACGCCGCCCATCGGATAGCAGACGAGCCCGTTCTCCATCGCGCGCACGCGGATGCGCTCGCTCAAGCGGGCCGAAGCGTCGAAAGGCTCCTTGGTCCTGCGGTCCTTCACGAGCTCGAGTGCAAGGAACAGCCCTCTGCCGCGGATGTCGCCCACGTTCGGGTGATTGCCGAGCTGCTCGCTCAGCGCGCTTTTGAGCATGCCGCCCATCCTGCGCACGTTCGAGAGGAGATCGCGCTCGCGCACTTCCTGCTGCACGGCGAGACCGGCCGCGCACGCGACGGGGTGGCCGGTGAAAGTGTGGCTGTGCATGACGGCGTTCGAGCCCGATTCGATCGCCTTGTGCACTTTGTCGGCGACCAGTAGCGCGCCGAGCGGGAGATAGCCCGCGGAGAGGCCTTTCGCGAGCGCGATGAAGTCGGGCGCGATGCCTTCGTCCTCGCACGCGTAGCGGCGGCCAGTGCGCCCCATGCCGCACATCACTTCGTCGAGGATGAGGAGCACGCCGTAGCGGTCGCAGATCTCGCGAACGCGCTTGAAGTAGCCGGGAACCGCGGTAACGCATCCGAGCGTGGAACCGACGACCGTCTCCGCGACGAACGCCGCGACGCTATCGGGACCGAGCTCGAGGATTTTCGCTTCCAGCTCGTTCGCCACGCGCTGGCCGTATTGCGCCTCGCTTTCGTCCGCGCCCTGCCCGCGGTACGCAAAACACGGTGAAACGTGATGCATGGCGCCGAGGAGCAGCGGCTCGAACACCGCGCGGCGCCCGATGTTGCCGCCTGCGGAGAGCGCACCGGCAGTGGCGCCGTGATAGCTCTGCATGCGGCCGATGACGTGGCGCCGATGCGGCTGCCCCGTCTCGATGAAATACTGGCGCGTCATCTTCAGCGCCGCCTCGATCGACTCCGAGCCGCCGCAGGTGAACCACGCTTTGGTCAGCCCGGCAGGAGCGTCGGAGACGAGGTCTTCGGCCAGCGCCTCCATCGGCTCGTTCGTGAAAAACCGCGTATGCGCGAACTCGAGCGCGTCGATCTGCGCCTTGACCGCTTCGCGCACCCGCGCATTGCTGTGTCCGAGGCACGACACCGCCGCGCCGCCCGAACCGTCGAGGTAGCGCTTGCCCTGGGAATCGATGAGATAGACCCCGTCGCCTTTGACGGCGACGGGGAATTCGGCATCGAGGCTGTGCCGGTGGAGTGCTTTGGTCAATTCGCCTTCGCGCCGCTCGCTTGCACCACTTTCTTCCACTTCTCCATGTCGGCGATCAGAAACTTCCTGAACTCTTCAGGCGAGCTACCGACCGACGTCGCGGCCTGGTTGTAGATGATCTTC
>CAZULX010000173.1:0-3346 GCA_964621335.1 uncultured Streptomycetaceae bacterium | reverse complement strand
CAAGCGACACAGCTATCCCGCCCGTAGAGCCATTCTCCATGCCGGAGAGGCGTCCGATGGCGTGTATTTCATACTGTCCGGCCGCGTCAAAATCCTGCTCGAGGACGGTCACGGCCGGGAGATGATGGTCGCGAGCCTCGGGCCCAACGATTTCTTCGGCGAGATGGCTTTCGTCGACGGCGGCCCCCGATCGGCCACCGTGGAAGCCTATGGCGCCTGCGAAGTTCTCCATATCCCCGCAAAAGGCCTGCGCGAGTGTCTCCAGAACAATGTCGGCGCCGTCACGCTGGTCCTGCGCACGGTGGTCGAGCGCATGCGCAAGGCCGATCGCAAGATCCACGACCTCGCTTTGGTCGATGTCTATGGGCGCGTCGCCGCCACGCTGCTGGAAACGTCCCTGGAGGCCGACGGTGAGTGGCTGGTGGGACCCGGCTGCGAGCAGATCGCCTCGATGGTGGGCGCTTCGCGCGAGATGGTGAGCCGCGTGCTGAGGGACATGATCGACAAGGGCGTGATCTGTCGCAAGCGGCGCAGGCTCATCGTACTCGACCGCGCGGCGCTCGCCGACCCGTCATCGCGCGGCGCCAGGAATCCCGTCAAGGGCACGGCCTAGGGGGCGGCGCTCGCCTGAAGGCTCGGGCCTCGCCGCCCCACGAACAGAGGGAAACCTTCCACGGTTTCCCTCCGTAACCTCCCATCCCCCACTGATGTTGCCAGTTCGTAGGGTGCATCACTGATGCACCGCGCATGGGCGGTACGCCGACGCACGCCAGTCAGACCTCGTCGAACGGATCGCCGGCTCGCGCGTTGGCGCGCACGAACGTCGTTCGCTTGGTGAGCTCCTTCAGCGTGCGCGCGCCGACGTAGGTGCAGGCGGAGCGCACGCCGCCGAGCGTGTCCTGCACGGTTTCCGCCACCGGACCGCGAAGCTTCACGAGAACCTCCCTGCCTTCCGCGGCGCGGTACTCCGCCACCCCGCCGGAGTACTTTTCCATCGCGGTGCGCGAGCTCATGCCGTAGAAGCGCTTGTAGCGGACACCGTCGCGCTCGACCACGTCTCCGGCGCATTCGTCGTGGCCCGCGAGCATGCCGCCGAGCATGACGAAGTCCGCGCCGCCGCCGAACGCCTTGGAGATGTCGCCCGCTGCGGCGCAGCCGCCGTCGGCGCAGATGCGGCCGTCGAGACCGTGCGCGGCGTCAGCGCATTCGATGACCGCCGAGAGCTGCGGATAGCCCACGCCCGTCATGCTGCGAGTCGTGCAGACCGAGCCGGGGCCGATGCCGACCTTCACGATATCGGCGCCCGACAGGATGAGCTCCTCGGTCATCTCCCCGGTGACGACGTTGCCCGCCATGATCGTGAGCTGGGGATGGGCCTGACGGAATTTCTCGACGAACCGCACGAAGGTCTCCGTATATCCGTTGGCGACGTCGATGCAGACATAGCCGATGGCGTCTCCCACCTGGTGCAGGACGCGATCGAACTTCTCCTGGTCGCTCCCGGTGATGCCCATCGAGTAGAACGCGCCCGACGCCGACTCGAGCGACCTGAAGAATGCGACGAGCTCCTCCTCGGCATAGTGCTTGTGCAGCGCCACCGACAACCCGAAAGGCATCAGCGCGCGCGCCATCTCGAAGGTGCCGACCGTGTCCATGTTGGCAGCGATGATGGGAACGCCGCGATACTTGTGGTGCGAGTGCTTGAACCTGAACTCGCGATGGATGTCGACTTCCGCGCGCGAAGGCAGCGCCGAGCGCTTGGGACGGATCAGGACGTCCGCGAAATCGAGCTTCATTTCCCGGTCGATGTGCATGGCAGACCTTTCAGTGGTAACGGTGCGTCGTCGAGAGGCGTATCCGTTTTACTCCACCCCGCGCGCGTTTATACTGCGGCACGAGGGAGGGGGATTCGCAGTGCAGATTCGCAACGCGCTCGAAGTGCCGATGCCGCCGGATGAGGCCTGGTCCTTCCTCATGAACATTCCCTCCACCGTGCCGTGCTTCCCGGGTGCGGAGCTGGTGGAGACGATCGACGAGAACAATTACAAAGGCCGCGTGACGGTAAAGCTCGGCCCGCTCACGATGGTCTTCAACGGCAAGCTTCGCATCGAGGACCGCGACGACGCCATCCGCGCGGCGACCGTGAGGGCGACGTGGGTCGAAGCGAAAGGCCGCGGCAACGCGACGACCGTCACGCGCTTCGCGATGAGCGCACACGAAGCCGGCACT
The DNA here is from genome assembly GCA_964621335.1 of uncultured Streptomycetaceae bacterium. Lineage (GTDB taxonomy): Bacteria > Pseudomonadota > Gammaproteobacteria > Burkholderiales > SG8-41 > JAQGMV01. Next base: position 1,117 of record CAZULX010000173.1, on the reverse strand, counting down.
GCGATCGAGATCGACACCGACGTGCAGCTCGCCGGCCAGGTCGCGCAGTACGGCCGCGGCGCCGGCATGATCTCGGGCATATCGAAACAGCTCGTGTCGCAGTTCGCCGAGAACCTGCGTGCGGGCATAGACGCGGAGGGTACGGATAGCGTATCGGCCCGCAGCGAGATCCACGGACTCACGCTGCTCGGGCGCGCCGTGGCGGGCCGCTTCAAACGGGACACCGATCGGTAACCTTCGCACTCCGCATATCGGGGATAAACGCATGCCAGACGATTCGATCGCCAAGGACAAGGCGCCCGCCGCGGCGCGGCCGCGCCTCGATTTCCAGGAGCATATCGCCGACCTCGAGGCGCAGGGACTGCTGGTGCGCATCGATCGGCCGATCAACAAGGACACCGAGCTCCATCCGCTCGTGCGCTGGCAGTTCGTGGGCGGCGTCGCGGAGGAAAAGCGCCGCGCCTTCATGTTCACCCACGTCGTCGATGCAAAAGGCCGTCGCTACGACATGCCGGTCGTGGTCGGCGCGCTCGCAGCCTCGCCGCAGATTTACGCGGCGGGTATGGGCCGGACGGTCGAAGACATCGGCACGACGTGGGTGCACGCGATCACGCGGCCGATACCGCCGGTCTGCGTGAGCGGCGCCGCCTGCCAGGAAGTCGTCATCACGGGTGCGGAGCTCGAACGCGCCGGCGGCGGTCTTGCAAAGCTCCCGGTCCCGGTGTCCAGCCCGGGATTCGATGCGGCGCCGTACCTGACCGCGACGCTGTGCGTGACGCGCGATCCCGAGAGCGGCATCCAGAACATGGGAACGTATCGGGCGGGGCTGAAAGCCACGAACCGTCTCGGCGTGCGCATGGTGGCGCGAGTGGGCGGCGCCGGCGGCTACCTGCACTGGCTCAAGTATCGCGAGCGCAAAGAGCACATGCCGATCGCGATCGTCGTCGGCTGCGCGCCGGTCGTCTTTTTCACCGGTCCGCAAAAGCTTGCCGTCGACACCGACGAGCTCGCGGTCGCGGGCGCGCTCGCCGGCACCGCCATCCGCACCACGAAGTGCGTGACAGTCGATCTCCAGGTCCCGGCCGACGCCGAGATCGTGATCGAGGGGCTCATCGAT
>CAZULX010000172.1:0-3500 GCA_964621335.1 uncultured Streptomycetaceae bacterium | reverse complement strand
ATCCCGAACAATCCGATCGACGCCGCAATCACCGAAGTGAAGCGCGTCGCAAAACGCGGCGCGCTGCGCGGTCTCGACATCGCCAACGCGTCCGACCTGAAGCCGCTGTGGGACCCGTACTGGAACCCGCTGTGGGAAGTGATCAACGAGACCGGGCTGCCGCTCCACTTTCATACCGTCGGCGGCTACGTGCCCGATCACATCCGCAAGATCCAGATGATCGGCTCCGACCCGACGCGGGCCGAGCTTCCGGGCGCGCCCGAAGTCGAGCTGGCGGTGGCGCGCGCCGCGTTCGCATCCCACATCTCGCAGTTCCAGGTGAACATGGCGAACGTCCTCACGTCCATCATCTTCAGCGGCGTGCTCGAGCGCTTCCCGCGAATCAGGCTCGTCCTCGGCGAGTCCGGCGTCGGCTGGATTCCGTACGTGCTGTGGCGCATGGACGCGGAGTGGGAAGACCAGTTCAAGGACCTCTCGCTGAAGATGCCGCCCAGCGGCTACTGGAAGCGCCAGTGCTGGGCGACCTACCAGACCGACCCGATCGGCATCAAGCTCGCGGACGAGCTCGGCGTCGACAAGATCATGTGGGGTTCGGACTTTCCGCATCCCGACGGCGTCTGGCCCGACTCGCAGGAATACATCCAGCGCGAGCTCGGCCACCTGCCGGCAGGCGACCGCCGCAAGATCGTGTGCGAAAACGCGGCGGCGCTCTACGGCTTCGCGCGGGCGTAGCGCGTAGGACGCAGCTGCGGGCGCGTCACGTTGTCATTGCGAGCAACGGGACGAAGCAATCTCGGGAATCCCCGCTACACGGCGGCGCGCGTTACCGGCTCACCGCGGTGACGTCCACCGGTCTGCCGGTGGCGGCCGATTCGATGGCCGCGCGTATCACCGCCAGCGGATGCATCGACGACTCGCCGTCGGTTTCGGGCTTCGTGCCCTGCGTGATGCAGTCGGCGAACTCCTCCACCTGCTCGAGCATCGGATTGCCGATCGGAAGCTCGACCTGCTTCGAGCTCCCCGTTCCGTAAATCAGCTCGAGCCGCGTGTTCTCGTCGACCGAGCGCTTGCGCTCGGGGTCGAGCTTGCGGTCGACTCCCACGAACGTGCGCACGAGGTTCGCCTCGCTGCCGTAGATGCGCATCCAGTTGGTCCGGAGCGAGGCGAAGCAGGAGCCGATGTAGCCGAGCATGCCCGACTCGAACTGCAGGCTGGCGGTCGTCACGTCCGGAATCGGCGCGGCGATGTGCAGGCGGTTGAAGACCGCGAACACGCTTTTCACCGGCCCGAAGAGATGGGTGAGCGTGTCGGCGTGATGGATGCCCATCGTCATGAGCGGCCCGCCGGGACAGCCGAGATCGTCCCCGCGCCAGCGAAACTCCGTGGGCTCGAGCGTCGTTCCCTGCTCGCTGGAGAGATTCGCCTCCACCATGAGCGGCTTCCCGATGGCGCCGCTCTCGACGAGCTGCTTCGCCACCCGGTTGCCCGAGTGCCGGCGCGCGACGTGACCCACCATGAGCACGACACCCGCCTCCCGGCACGCCTCGATCATCGCGCGGCCGTCCTCGAGTGTGTTGGCGATCGGCTTTTCCACGAAGACGTGCTTGCCGTATCGCGCCGCGAGCTCCGTCTGCTCGCGGTGCACCGCGTTCGGCGTGATCAGCACGACGGCATCCACGTCGTCCCGCCGCACCATCGCCTCGAAGCTTTCCGCCTGGGCGCATCCGTAGCGTTTGGCGAACGCCTCGCGCTTCTCCGGCGTGCGCGTGTAACAGGCGACCAGGTCGAGCTTGCTGCTCTTCTCGATCGCGTTACTGACGACCGCTGAAAACTGGCCGAGACCGGACACTCCCACCCTCACCACGCCTTGCGCCATCGCGTCGCTCCCATCGTGTTCTGAACGGCGCGTTCATTATGAATCATCGACGGGACCGAGATGGCGCGGCGATCCCCGATCGCAACGGCCCCTTGCCAGCTCGCGATTAGCCAGGTAATTCAAGGAGCGCTGCGGGATAAATTATCATCGATCGCCACCGACCGCGCCTGTAGCTGGCTCTCAAACTTTTCCCGGTAAAGTACGCCGCGGAGCTCCGCCAAAAGGGGAATTGTGGCAACTAATGCGATTTTTCCCGCTCGAGCGGCTTCGATAAGTTCGCCAGGAACGCCGCCCCACAGCAACCCTGAGATTGCGACATTGGTATCAAGTACCAGCCGCACGGCGCTGCTCGGCGCGATACGCTTCTATCTCCGCGTTGACTTCGTCGACACTCATCGCCGGAAGAGGGTGGGCAGCAAGCCTTTCCTGCGCTGCTTTGAGACGCTGGACCGCACCGCGTCGGCGTTCCTTGTCTGAAAGAAACTCGACGAAATCCTCAACCTCGGCCTGGCGCTCAGGCGGAAGCTCCCGGATTTTCTGAAGCAAAACCTCGTCAGCGCGCTTGTTCATGACCAACCTCGACTCGTTACCAGCCCATCATGAGCCCACGTCGCGTCGACCCATGAGGATATCTCTCATGGTAGTCGCGGTTGGGCACCGTGTCACCTCACGCGCACCACACTTCATGGCACGATGGTTCTTGGGCCACTCACTCCAGCGGCACCGCCTCCCACGCATTCACTTCGCCGTGCTCGCGCGCGCGATAAACCGCGCTTCCGATGAGCCACAGCACCAGCGCAATCACCGCGCACGCGAGCTGCCCCGCCGCGAGCCACAAGACGCTGTGCGACAGGAACGGCGCGAGCACCCCCGCGGCGAACGCGCCCAGCATCGTCTGCGTGAACGCCTGGCACGAGGCGACGAGGCCGCGCATTTTCGGGAAAAGGTCCATGACGAGCAGCGTCACCACCGGCGCGATCACCGAAAAGCCGAAGCCGTAAATGAGCAGCGGCAGGACCGACCACGGCAGCGCGGGCGGCCGGTACGCGTGGTAGATCACGTTCAAGAGCGCCGAGCCGAGCACGAAGCAGAAGCCGAACGCCACGTGCCGTGAGACCGTGAACTTCCCCGCCATGCGATTGCATGCAAGCGCGCCCAGGAAAATGCCTGCGACCATCGGGATGAACTGCCACCCGAACTGATCCGGGCCGAGTCCCAGATGCTCCGTCAGGAAAACCGGGGCGGCCGCGACATAGAGAAAAAGGCCCGCGAAGTTGAAAGCGGCGACGCCCGCCTTGAGCTGAAAGAGCATCGATCCGAAGACCTGGAGATAACTGCTCCAGAGCACGCGCGCATTGAACGGCCGCCGCTCCGCCACCGGCAAAGTCTCCGGCAGGTTCCGGTAGCAGAACCAGATGAGCAGCACCGTGTAGCCGAAGAGGAACAGGAAAATCGTGCGCCAGTCGCTCAACTTCACGATCCAGCCGCCCAGTATCGGCGCGACCGCCGGCCCGATCGAGAAAATCATCGTGACGAGCGAGAGCAGCCGCGCCGCTTTCGCGCCCGACCACAGATCGCGAATGATCGCCCGGCCGATGACGACACCCGCGCCCGCCGACACGCC
>CAZULX010000171.1:0-6228 GCA_964621335.1 uncultured Streptomycetaceae bacterium | reverse complement strand
CGCATTTTCGTGAGCCGCGTGCGCGTCACTTTCGGCGCGGGAGAGTTCGACGACCACTTGCTCTGGGTATCGAACTTCGCAGTCGTGAAGAGCCTGGTCGCGAGCAGCCAGCTTCCCTGACTATCCAGCCTGCCCGCTAGGCGACGTGTCCCCGGAACCCGCGGTCGCGGCGGAGGCCGGTTTCGAGAGCACGAAGCACACGCGGCCCGGTGAGTTGGCTGCGAGCGCGAGGCGGTAGCCGCACTGCGCCGCGAGCCGCGCCGACTGGTACAGACCCACTCCGAAGCCACTATTGGAGGCGACCGCACCTTCGAAGAGCTGGCTCGCGATGCCTTTGGGTATCGCGGTGCCGTTGTCGCAGACGGCGAGCGTGCCGCCGTTCGCGGGCGAGAACGTCACCCGCACCTCGAGCCGGTTCGTCTCCGCCGACTTGTTGCAGGCGTTCTCGATGAGATTGTCGGCAACGCTGTCGAAAAGCTCAGCGGGCAGCGAAATCTCCTGCATCGCGCCGTCGAGAACGAAGACGGCGCTACGGCCACTGTAGCGCTGCATGACGCTTTCCCACCACGCGCCCGCCGGAAGCTCTCTCATTTCGCCGTGCAGCGGCGCGCGCAGCTTGTCGAGCGTGGTATTCAGGCGCTGGGCGATCTGCGGCAGCTGCCGCTGAACGAGCGACTGCAGCGCCTGCGCCTGATCCGGAGTGGTGGTCGCAGCCGCGGCGCACAGCGTCTTCAACGACTGCAGCAGATTCTTGACCTCGTGCGTGAGACGCGCGCCGGTCTCGTAGATGGCGTGGGTGTATACGCTCTGCCGCTGCATCTGCTCGCGCTGCTTCGCCTCGTAGAAATGGCCGACCATCTGCGCGAGCAGCTTCAGATGGATGAGGATCGCCGGCGAGGCCGCCCAGCGCGTGTGTATCGTCAGCCTGAGATCGCCCGAAGAGACTTCGGTCGCGTGAGGCGTGCGCGTGCCGAACGCTCCGCCCCCCCCGCTCGCCTGCCACTCGACGCCCTTCACCCAGGGCATGTCCAGCATGTGCTGCAGCCCTGCGGCGAGGAAGCGCTGGGGCTGGGTTTCCTCCTGCGCGAGCTCGGCGAGCCGCTGCACCCAGCGCTCGAACGGCAGACCCAGACTCATCAGGTAGCTCGAGAGCATGTAGCCCACGCCAGCGAATCCGCTGTGCGGGTACCACAGCCACGACAGGGCGACCAGCAGCGCGCCGATGCCGAGCAGCGTCTGCGCGAGCGCAATGATGTAATAACCTTGGCTCACTTCGCGCACGACGAACGCGCCGAGCACCAGCGCGGCGACCAGCAGGAAGAACAGCACGCTGTAGAAGAGATCGACGCCCACCGGGGTGTGCGGGCGCTCGGCGGTCACGCGCACCATCAGAATGGCCACGGCGAGTAACGGGAACCCGTAGCGCACGAGCGCGGCCAGCACCGGCTCGACCGTCTGATCCGCGAAAAGCTTGGGCACGACCCAGACCAGCAGCATCGAAAGGAGATAGAAAGCCGCGAGCGCCGAGATCAGGCGCTGACTGCGATCCGCGATGCGCGGCACGCTGCCGCCGATGAGCGCGAACAGGACGGCGAGCCACACCGCCATCAGCCACCACGTGTACCAGCCGACGAACAGCACGGCGACCGCGATGACGATCAGCGCCTGCTTTGGCTCGACTTCGTTCTCCCCCCGCCAGACCGGCTGCCACAGGAGGAAAAGCCCGAAGTGAGCGAGCAGGAAGGCGCGCGGCCACCAGTCGTCGATGCCCCACGCGATCGAGGCGTGCAGGGCGAGCAGCATGAGGCCGAGCGACCACTGCGGGTTCGCCATCGCGATGCGCTCGGCCGTGCTGACTGTCGTCGTGCTCACTCGCGTGCTCGATGCGTGCTCATCGCGTATCTCTCGTTACCGCCCCGGGCGCGGCCACGGCGTAGCGCGCGGGTGCATTCGCTATACTGTCGCGTCGAAAACCAGAACGCGCCATGAGCAACCGGATCGCGACGATCGGCCGCTACACCGTGCTCGAGGCGCTGCGCACCCGGCTCCCGCTGCTCACGCTGGTGCTGATCGCGATCCTCATCGGCGCGAGCTTCTTCGTGCGCGAGATAGCGATCACCGACAGCTCGCGTTTCCAGACCGCATTCTATGCCGCCGCCGTGAGGTTCGCGACGGCCTTCCTCGTGGCTCTCCATGTCATCGGCAGCGTGAGCCGCGACTTCCAGGACAAAGGGCTCGACGTGACGCTCGCGCTCGATTTGCCGAGATCGCATTACCTTTTCGGGAAGCTCGCCGGGTTCGTCGTGATCGCCGCCGCGGTCGCGCTCGCGGTGGGCCTGCCGCTCGTGCCTCACGCCGGCTGGGAAGGCGCGGCGATCTGGAGCGCCTCGCTCGCTTGCGAGCTCGCGCTCCTCGTCGCGTTGAGCCTTTTCTGCGCGATCACTTTCGCGAGCCTGATGCCCGCCACCAGCTTCGTCATGGCTTTCTACCTGCTCGCGCGTGCGATCACCGCCATTCGCCTCATCGGCGCCAACCCGATCTCCGGTGCGGATCAACCTTCGCACCAGGTTATGCAGCTGATCGTCGAGGCGCTCGCGCTCGTCGTGCCGCCGCTCGACCAGTGGACGCGTACCGAATGGCTCGTGGATGCGGGCGCTTCGTGGGGGGCGCTCCCCGGCATCGCCGCGCACAGCGCGCTGCTCGTCTTGATCCTCACTGCCGCCGCGGTCTTCGATCTGCACCGGAGGAACTTCTGAAACGGCTGCGGCTTGCGAGCTCGCGGGAGCGCTCGCTCGACAGCGTGCCGCGCCCGGTGATGCTCGTCCTCGCGGCGGGGCTGTGCGCCCTCGTCGCGTGGCGGGCCGCAACGCCGCTTCCGGCCGCGCGGGCGGCGGCGCTGGAGCCGCCTCCCCCGATCGCCTGGCTGCGCCTGGCGAGCCTGGGCGAGCCCATAGGTCTCGCGCACGCGCTCACCCTCTACCTGCAGGCTTTCGACAATCAGCCCGGGATCAGCGTCCCCTATCGCGACCTCGACTATGGGGCGGTGGAAGCGTGGCTCGCGAGCGCGCTCGCGCTCGACCCGCAAGGCCAATACCCCCTCATGATGGCGGCGCACCTTTACAGCCAGGTGCCGGATGAGGCGCGGCAGCGGCGGATGCTCGATTTCGTGCACCGCGAGTTCCTGCGGGACCCCGAACGGCGCTGGCGCTGGCTCGCCCATGCCGCCCTGGTCGCCAAGCACCGGCTGAAAGACATGCCGCTCGCGCTGCGCTACGCCGAAGAAGTGGCCCGCCGCGCCGGCGGCGCCCAGAGCTGGGCCCGGCAGATGCGCATATTCATACTCGAAGACATGGGCGAGACGCAGGCCGCGACCGTCCTGCTGGGAGGGCTGCTGGCCAGCGGCGAAGTCTCCGATCCGGCCGAAATCCGCTTCCTGACCCAGCGCCTGGAGGCGCTCAAGAACGTCGGGAAATCGTCGACACCGTCTAAGTTTCGTTAGTAAGCTCCTGTTTTTACGTCAAGGTTGGCCTCCAGATGCCGTTATAACGGTGGTACAGATATTGCCAACGTGAGACATTTCTCACACAACAGCAAGACGGGGAATCATGATCAAGAGACAACGCGGCTTCACGCTGATCGAGATTGCGATCGTGCTGGTCATCATCGGCCTGCTGCTCGGCGGCGTGCTCAAAGGGCAGGAATTGATCACCGGCGCCCGGGTCCGCAATTTCATCCAGCAGCAGGACGGCATCAAAGCCGCCTACTTCGGCTTTCTGGACCGCTATCGCGCACTGCCCGGCGATTACAGCCAGGCGCTCGCCAATATCCCGAACATCGCGTCGGTGTGCACCGGCGGCTCGGGCGATGGCGACGGGCAGATCGAATTCGGGGCTCAACCGCACGAGAACCTGCTCGTCTGGGAGCATCTGTCCAAGGCGGGCTTCATCAACGGTTCCTACACATGCGCGACCACCGCATCGTCGGCGACTTCGCCTTCGAACCCGTACGGCTCCCTCCTGAACCTCCAGTTCGACACTGACTATCAGGGTAGCGGTGGCACGGCCTTTCGGCATAACTTGAAGACCGGGACCCAAGTGCCCTCCGACATCCTGGCCGAGATCGACCGCAAAGTGGACGACGGCAGCCCCGGTCAAGGTTCGTTCAGGGCGCCAACCACACCAGCAACCGGGTGTACCAATGCTGGGCCGCCAATCACATGGGCTACCAATCCGGTTGGTGCGAACTGCTCCGGCACGACGCTCTTCTGAGCGGGCGCGGCACGGCCTCCTGCGAGAGCCACCCCCGGGTGGCTCTTTTTTTTGGGTGGACGCCGGATTACGCTGTCCGAACAAAGACTTGCCCGGATAGTCAAGAGCGGGCGCCGAAAGCCCCTCTGCTATACTCGCCCGCATGGTCCAGGCCGTGCGTAAACCCGCAGACGACGACGCAATTGCCATCGCGCGCGACGTGCTCGAAATCGAAGCGCAGGCGATCACGGATCTGATTCCGCGGCTGGACGCCCACTTCGCCGATGCAGTGAGCATCGTGCTGCAACGCCGCGGGCGCGTGGTGGTGAGCGGCATAGGCAAATCGGGCCATATCGCCCGCAAGATCGCATCCACGCTCGCGAGCACGGGAACGCCCGCTTTCTTCGTGCACCCGGCCGAAGCGAGCCACGGCGACCTCGGCATGGTGACGCGGGACGACGTTTTCATCGGGCTTTCGAATTCGGGCGAAAGCGCGGAGCTGCTGGCGATCGTCCCGCTGCTCAAGCGCCAGGGCGCCAAACTGATCGTGCTCACCGGCAATGCCGAATCGACGCTCGCGAAGGAAGCCGACGTGCATCTTTACGCGGGAGCGTCGAAGGAAGCGTGCCCGCTCAATCTCGCACCGACGGCGAGCACGACCGCGGCGCTCGCGCTGGGCGATGCGCTCGCGGTCGCCCTCATGCACGCGAAAGGCTTCACGCAGGACGAGTTCGCGCGCTCGCACCCCGGCGGCGCGCTCGGCCGCAAGCTCCTCACGCACGTGCGCGACGTGATGCGCGCCGGCGCGAACGCGCCGCGCGTGGGCCGCGGCGCGACGTTGATGGACGCGATGCTCGAAATGTCGCGCGGCGCCATGGGTATGACCGCGATCGTCGACGAAGGCGATCGCGTGGTCGGGATCTACACCGACGGCGACCTGCGGCGGACTCTCGAGAAAGGGGCGGATCTGCGCACGACCCGCATCGCCGACGTGATGGGCGGGGCGCCGCGCACGATAGTGCCCGAACGCCTGGCCGTGGAGGCAGTCGAAATCATGGAGCGCAACAAGGTGAACCAGATTCTCGTCGTCGACGACGAAAAGAAGCTGATCGGCGCCCTCAACATGCACGATCTATTCCGGGCGAAAGTGATCTAGCCTACCGCCGGCTGGCCGCACTCACCCGCTTTTCACCCGTCACGATTCACCAGTCACCATTCACCAGTCACCAGTCACCAGTCACCAGTCACCGCAATATGGAACAGCTTTACCTCAAGGCAAGAGCGATCAAGGTGGCGATATTCGACGTCGACGGCGTGCTGACCGACGGCGGACTCCATTACAGCGACAGCGGCGAGGAAACGAAGATCTTCGACGTACGCGACGGCCACGGCATGAAAATGCTGCAGGCGAGCGGCGTCGAGCTCGCGATCATCACCAGCCGCACTTCGCAGTGCGTCGCGCGCCGCGCAGAGAATCTCGGCATCGAGCTCCTCTTCCAGGGTGTCCTGAACAAGCTGGCGGCGTTCGAGAGGCTCACCGCCGATCTCGAGGTCGACCCGGGCGCGTGCGCCTACATGGGCGACGACTGGGTCGATCTCCCGGTGTTGATCCGCTGCGGGCTTGCGCTCTCCGTTCCCGAAGCGCCTGCGGTCGTGCGCGAGCGCGTGCATTACGTGACGCGCGCGGCCGGCGGCCGCGGTGCGGTTCGCGAGGCCTGCGAGCTCATCATGCAGGCGCAGGGCACTTTCGATACCCAGCTCGCGGCATTCTTGGCCTAGGCGCGACGACATGGGCGAGCGCTTCGGCCGCTGGTTTCCTTTATTCCTGCTCGCGGTGCTGGCCGCGCTCACCTTCTGGCTCGACGGCATCGTCCAGCCCCCCGCGAGCCCGCGAAACACCGCGGCGAGCGGCGAGCCCGACTACATCGTGAACGGCCTCGCGGCGACGCGCATGGACAAGGAAGGCCGTGTGAAGCACACG
>CAZULX010000170.1:0-2671 GCA_964621335.1 uncultured Streptomycetaceae bacterium | reverse complement strand
TTTCGACACCTCGAACGTTTCGGCGGCCGCGCTCGGCGCCGCCAACGCGACCGAGCAGCAGCGCATCGTCGACCACACGCTCGGCAAGGACGTGAACGACGAGAACACCAACGGCAATTTCACCGAATCGCGGCCTTCGCTTCACGGCGACGTGATCCATTCGCACCCGCTGCCGGTGAGCTACGGCGGGCTGACTGGGGTCGTGCTCTATTACGGCGCGAACGACGGGACGCTGCGCGCGGTCTCGGGCCACACCGGGCAGGAGCTGTGGGCTTTCGTCGCGCCCGAGCACCACTCGAAGCTGAAACGCCTCACCGAAAACAGCCCGCTCGTCGAGTACCCCGGCATGCCCGGCGGCATCGTGCCGGCGCCGCGCCGCAAGGATTATTTCTTCGACGGCACAGCGGGGCTTTATCAGAACGCGGACAATACCAGCGTCTGGATATTCCCGACCATGCGCCGCGGCGGGCGCATGGTGTATGCGCTCGACGTCACGAGTCCGACGGGACCGACTCTCAAGTGGCGCGCGGGCTGTCCCGATTCCGCCGTCGACACCGGCTGCACCGCGGGATTCGAAGCGATGGGGCAAACCTGGTCGACACCGCGCGTGGCGAAAATCCGCGGCTACGACGGCGGCACGACGCCGGTTCTCATCATGGGCGGCGGCTACGACGCCTGCGAGGACCTCGATACCGCTGCGCCTTCGTGCGGCGCTGCGAGCGTGAAAGGCCGGCGCGTGTTCGTCCTCAACGCGGCTACCGGCGAGCTGCTCGCGAGCTTCGCGACGCAGCGCAGCGTCCCTTCTGACGTTTCGCTCGTCGACCGCAACGGCGACGGCTACGTCGACCACGCTTACGTCGGCGACACCGGAGGCAATCTCTACCGCGTCGACTTCTCCAACCCGCTGACCCTTGCCCCGCTCGCGACGCCGAGCTGGACGCTCACTCTCGTCGCGCGCACGCAAGGCGCGGGCCGCAAGTTCCTGTTCCCGCCCGCGGTGATCGCGCTCAAGGACCGCGTATACCTCGCGCTCGGCTCGGGCGACCGCGAGCGGCCGCTCATCAGCCAGTACCCCTACATGGAAGACGTCAGAAACCGCTTTTACGTGGCGATCGACCGCTTCCTCGACGGCGGCCCCATCGACCTCGACGGGCCCACGCTCACCGATTTCAGCGCCAACACCGGCTGCAACGCCGCCCTGGGCGCCAGCCAGAGCGGGTGGTACATGGACCTCGCGAGCGGACGCGGCGAGCAGACGGTGACTTCCGCGCTCATCTTCGGCGGGCTCGTGTACTTCAGCACCAACCGGCCGCTCACGTCGGCCCCCGGCATGTGTACCGCGAATCTCGGCGAAGCGCGCGGCTACGCGGTGAACCTACTGAACGCGTCGGGTGCGGTCGGCACGCAGGCGATCTGCGGGGGCGCGCGCTCCAACGTGTTTGCCGGCGGAGGCTTGCCGCCCAGCCCGGTGACCGCGCTCCTGCCGGTGAACGGCAAGCCTGTCAGCGTCATCTTCGGCGGCATACACCGGAGCGGCGGCGCGAGCTCCGCGATCGGTGCGCAGCAGGTGAAGCCTGCGCTCTCGGGCAAGCGCACGCGGATGTACTGGCACACGCACGGGGATAAGTAGAAGCCGCTGCGGCGTCATTCCCGCCAGCTTACGTTCCCGCGCACCGTTGCAGGCCGCATGCGAAGCGCGGAATCAGCCCGTCAATTTTTCGATCAGCGAATCCGGCTTCTCTTGGAGGCGCGGGCATCCGGGGTACGGCGGGCCTGTCGCGGGGTCTTGATTGGAGACAGGGCGGCTGTCACGGCGTCCTTCAGCATGTCCCGGCTCACGCCGACGCGAGCCATCACACGGATACCCTGAAGGAGGGTGATCAACTGCCGGGCATAGCCGCGCGGATCGACTCCCGCCGCCAGAGCGCCGGCCCTGCGCGCCTCGATCAGACGCTTGTGCAGTGCGTCTTCGACGCGCTGTAGCGCATCGCGGATCAATGCCGCCGCCTGCTTGTCCTTGAGGCCCAGCTCCGCCGCGCTGTTCGTAAGCAGGCATCCCCGGCGCAGGCGCGCTACGGGCGCGTCCACGAGCCGAAGAAAAAACTGCCGTACAGCCTCGGCGGGAGGCTCGATCTCATTCAGGCGGCGCAGGTTGCCGTCGACGACATCATCCAGGTAGCGCTTGATGCTTACGATGAACAAGCTGCGTTTGTCCGGATAGGCGGCGTACAGGCTTGCGCGGCTGACACCGGTCTCTGTAACGAGCTCGTCTATCGACGTCCCGCGGTATCCGCGCGACCAGAAGGCGTTCATCGCCAGTGATATCAGTTCTGCTTCGTCGTATTCGCGGGGACGTGGCATGGGCCTTTTACTGCGTGGCGTCGCGGACGAGGCCCTCGAGTCTCTTGCCGATGTTCTGTGCAGCGGTGCCGCACTCACCGATGCCGTGCCGCTTCTCGAGATAGCGAAGGTCGTTGTAGGCCAGCCAGACCTGGCCGGACCCGTCTTGAAAAGCCAGGACTTTGAGCGGCAGGTCGATGCCCATGGTCTGCGCGCACTCGAGCAGCGGCGTTCCCGCCTGTGGGCTGCCGAAGATCAGCAGCTCGGTCGGTCGCAGAGAGCGCCCTATTTTCTGCGCTCCAGCGGCGTGATCGATGCGGGCGAAAACGTT
>CAZULX010000169.1:0-2792 GCA_964621335.1 uncultured Streptomycetaceae bacterium | reverse complement strand
GCGAAGCTCAGCTTCAAGGAGACGCGCGAGCTCGAAGCGCTGCCGGCGGCGATCGCCGCGCTCGAGGCCGAGCAGGTCGAGGTCACCGCCCAGCTCGGCGATTCCGCGCTCTACCGCGACGAGCCCGGCCGCGTGCAGGCGCTGCAGGCCCGCTACACCGAGATCGAAGCGGAGCTCATGCGAAAGCTTGCGCGCTGGGAAGCGCTCGAAGCGCGGCAGGGAAAAGAATCGTAGGTAGCGGAAGCGATCGGGGCGTCGATAACGCGCCGTTCCGAACGACGTCATTCCGGTGAAAACCGGAATCCATGTTGATCTGGTTTGAAAGCGGCCGCGGGCCTCGTCATGAAAGACGCCGCGCACACCTACCGCACTCGCGCGCTCGACGCCGCGAAAGCCGGCAACACCTGCGGCGGCGCGTTCGATACGTGCGAAGGGTTCGTGGTCGGGGAGGCGCGGCCGTGAGCGCGTCTCGCTATACTCGGGAAAACAGCGAGGAGATGTAGATGCGTAGCAATCTGAATGTGTGGTCGGCCGCTGCAGCGTTGCTGCTCTTGGCAATGCCCCTTAATCCTGCGTCCGCCCAGCAATACCCGAGCAAGACGATCAGGCTGGTGCTGCCGTTTCCGCCGGGCGCGCCGAGCGATCTCGTGGGCCGCACGATCGGCCATAAGCTCTCCGAGCAGATGGGACAGAACCTGGTGCCGGACAACCGCGCCGGCGCCGGAGGCAGCCTCGGTCTCTCGATCGCGGCCAAAGCGCCGCCCGACGGCTACACGGTCCTCCTCACGTCTCCGGCGATCGCACTGACGCCGCTGCTGTACTCCAACCTTGCCTACGACTCGCTGAAGGATTTCACGCCGGTCGCGCGCCTCGCGTCGATCGAGAACGTGATGCTCGTCCATCCTTCGGTGCCGGTGAAGTCGCTGAAGGAATTCATCGCGCTCGCGCGCTCGAGCCCCGGCAAGCTCAACTACGGCTCGGGCGGTCCGGGCACGACCAACCATCTTGCCAACGAGCTCCTGAAAAGCCTCGAAAAGCTCGACATGGTCCACGTGCCTTACAAGGGCGCGACAGTCGCCACCACGGCGCTCATGGGAGGCGAGGTGGACGAAGTCATCGTGTCGGTCGCTTCCGTGCTGCCGCTCATCAAGGCCGGGCGCGTGCGGCCGCTGGCGGTGCTTTCGGAGAAGCGGGTGCCCACGCTCCCCAACGTGCCGACTTCGAAGGAAGCGGGATATCCGAATTTCAGGATGTCGATCTGGTACGGAATGGTCGCGCCCGCCGGGACGCCGCGCGAGATCGTGAACCGCCTTTACCAGGAAATCGCGAAGGCGTTCGCCGACCCGGTTTTGCGCAAGCACATGGCGAGCGCCGGGATGGAGCCGTGGCTCGGCACGCCCGAAGACATGGGCAATCTGATTCGAAGCGAAATGGGCCGCTACGCGAAGATCATCGAAAGAGCGGGCATCAAGAAAGACGCGCGCTGACGAGTCGCCGGGCGGGGAGTTAGTACGGCTTGCCGCGCGTGGCGGCGCCGGTGGGATCGACGATGGCGCCCGCAGCCGGACCGTGGCCGTCCCGATCGCTGCCGGGCGGCGTGTTACCGCGCTGTTCCTTGCCGGCCGGATTCCCGGCGGGACCGGAAACCGAACCGCCTGCGGTGTCGTCCGTCACCCCTACCGCGGGCTTGTCCTGGGTCGAATATGCGACCCCGCCCGGTCCGTGGGACATCGTGCAGCCTGCTATCGCCGCGGCGAACACCGCTGCGGCGAGTGATTTGAGCGAACCGGCCATGACGGCCTCCTGTTGCGGCTGATTACCGCGACGATTCTGCAACGAATTTCATGTTCACGTTCTCGCCGGCGATTTGCTGATGAGCGTGGTCGAGATCGATCTCCGCGCCGTGGCTGCGCGCGTCTTCGACGCAATCATAAAAAAGCTCGAATGCCCGCGAGGACGAGGACTTGCGTTTACCATCGACGCAGCGCCACCTCCATTGATAGGCGCCCGCGCCGGCCGCTACCGGATACACATGACAGGTTTTCACTTGTCACCTCCTTCTCCTTCAGTGCACAGCGGCTGACGCCGAGTTACGCGTCGCCCAGGACCGTCACTTGCGGCGAACGCAGGCCCGCGGTGCGCGCGAGCATGTTCGCGTAATTCAAAGCTGCGTCCTTCGTCTTGAAGAGCGCGCCGGGAATGAGCCGTCGCGAGAACGCTACCACCCACGTGCACGCGCTGGCTTTCGCCACCACCAGGGCCGTGCTGTTCCTGCGCTTCATCGTTGTCGTTCTGCGGTCCATGACAGTAATCCTTTCCTTGATACGGTTGATTCAGGGACAGCCACTATGGCCTGTCTCACGATCCCCTAAAAGCAGGAACTGGACCAGAAAGACGGCCCAATTCGGATTTCTTTGAAATTCATGGCGTGCGCCCCGGATGCGCAGAAAACGCTTGCGGTCCCGGTGCGGTTTGTGTCACCTGGCAACGACAGGGCGGAGGTCCGACAGGGGCGGCGGCCATGTGATCGATTGCACGCTTTTACAAGACGCGTAAGTTTCGACACGCCCGAGCTTGTTGGGGGCAGAGGTCAGTAAGACTTCGGCAGCCCGAGCGCTTTCTCCGCGATGAAGCACAGGATCAACTCGGGGCTTACCGGCGCGATGCGCGGAATCAGCGCTTCGCGCAGGTAACGCTCGACGTGATACTCCTTCGCGTAGCCCATGCCGCCGTGCGTCATGACCGCGGTTTCGCACGCGCGGAAGCACGCTTCGCCGGCGAGATACTTGGCG
>CAZULX010000168.1:0-2595 GCA_964621335.1 uncultured Streptomycetaceae bacterium | reverse complement strand
GGCCCAGCGCTTTCGTCCGCGGCCGGAGGAGGACAGGACGTGCGGCGCCTGCGGCGTTTCGGGCCACCAGCCGGACGCAGGGTACTGCCGGCTGTGCGCAGCGCAGCTGCCGCCTGCGCAGTGACGGGCGCTCTCAGGTCCGGTACGAGGCGTCGACTTTGTCGAGCATGCGCAGGTGCGCTTTCCATTCGGTCTTCTTCTGCTTGTAGGGCAGGGCCTTGAACTGACCGGCGGTTTTCTCGGCCACCCCGGGGGGCGGCATGCGCAGCTTCGCGCCGCCCGCCATGGCGCCGATCTGCGTCTGACACGCGCGTTCCAGGTAATACATGAGATCGAAAGCCTCGGCGATCGATTCGGCGCAGGTGAGGAGCCCGTGGTTGCGCAGAATCATTGCCTTGCGCTCGCCGAGATCGCCAACCAGGCGCGCCTGCTCGTCCAGGTCGAGCGCGAGACCTTCGTAATCGTGGTAACCGATTGCGCCGGTGAAGCGCATCGCGTGCTGCGATATCGGGAGCAGGCCCTGATCCTGCGCCGAGACGGCGATTCCCGCCTGCGTATGCGTGTGCATCACGCACTCGACGTCGGCGCGCGCGCGATGCACCGCGCTGTGGATCACGTATCCGGCGCGGTTGATGCCGTTGCCCGTGGGATCGTCGACGATGTCGCCGTCGAGGGTCACCTTGACCAGCGTGGAAGCGGTGATCTCGTCCCACAGCAGGCCGAACGCGTTGATGAGGAAGTGGTGATCGGGGCCGGGCACGCGTGCGGAGATGTGCGTGTATATGAGGTCCGTCATCCTGAAATGCGACGCGAGGCGGTAGCACGCCGCCAGATTCACCCGCGTTTCCCACTCCTCCGCGCTGACGCGGTTCTCGACGGAAGGGGCGGGTATCGTGCGCACTTGCAAAGACATGGTGCCTCCGGTTGCTTGCGTGTATGGCGGGAGCTTCCACTGGCGTCAGCTTCAGGTCAAGCCCCGCGGCGTTCCCATCGCCGGGCTGCGCCGGCCGTCGTCATATACTGCGCTGCAAACAACCCTGCGAAGAACCGTGACAGCCGAGACTTCCCGCCGCTCGCTGATCGCAGTAGCCCGCGCCACGCGAGGACAAGGCGCGCCAGAACCGCGAGGCTCAGGACATGGTGCGACAACAACAGCAGCAGGACCGGATGCAGCGCCAGCAACAGCAGGCGCAGGACCGGGCGCGATCCCAGCAGCAACAGCAACAGGAACGCGCGGCGCGGCAGCAGCAACAGGACCGGGGACGGCAGCAGCGCGAACGCTAGCGGCGTGAGGAGCCGCCTGCAGCCTCTCGCATCGCGCCGTCCGACGAGATACGATGCGAGGCAGGACTCGCCCATCCCGATCACAACATCCGGAGCATGAAGTGACTTACACCATACTTTTCGTAGACGCGAGGTCCGCGGAGCTCGACATCGAGCAGGCGGTGAGCGGTGACGATGCCGAGCTCGTCAATCCGCGGCAGAAGTCGTTCGAAGCGATCGACCTCCGCGAGTGGGAGCGATGCGATGCCGTTGTCACCGCGCGCGTGCCCATCGATGCGAAGGCGATACCGCACCTGAAGCGCACCCGCGTGGTGGTGCGGCACGGCGTGGGTTTCGACGTGGTCGATCTCGAAGCGTGCGGCGCCGCCGGGATCGCCGTGTGCAACGTGCCCGATTACGGCACGACCGAAGTGGCCGACAGCGCGATCGCGATGATGCTCGCTTTCGCGCGCGGCACGCCCGCGCTCGACGCGGCGTTGCGGCAGGACCTGCAGGGCGGATGGACGCACGTGCACAACGTCACCGCCCGCAGGCTGCGCGGCGCGCGCTTCGGGGTGATCGGCCTCGGCCGGATCGGCACTGCGGCGGCGCTACGCGCGCGGGCGTTCGGGATGGACGTCGCCTTCTACGATCCGCTGCTGCCGAACGGCGCCGAGCTTTCATTCGGCTTCACGCGCGCCCGCACGCTGCACGAGCTCCTCGGCATGTCCGACGTCGTGACGATCCACAGCCCGCTCACGCGCGAGACGCGGGGCATGATCGATGCGGCCGCGGTGGCGGCGGCAAAGCCCGGCGCTTACATCATTAATACCGCGCGCGGGCCGATCTGCGATACCGCGGCTCTCCTCGAGGGGCTGAAGAGCGGCAGGCTCGCGGCGGTGGGGCTCGACGTGCTGCCGAAAGAGCCCGCGACCCTCGACGATCCCCTCATCGCCGCCTGGAAAGCAAACGAGCCGTGGATACGCGGCCGCATGCTGCTCAACCCGCACGCCGGGTTCTTCAGTCCCGACTCGTTCGTCGACCTGCGGAGGAAAGCGATGGAAACCGCGTATTACTATTTGCGCGACGGCAAGCTCACGAATTGCGTTAACGCGGATTTCCTGCGGAAACCGCGTTAACTTGGAGGATGCTCATGGCGGCGGATTTGAAACCGATACGGCGGGTGGTGACGGGCAACGACGAGCGCGGCAGATCGAAAGTTGTATGGGACGGCCCGGCGCCCAATGCGCACGCCGCCTCCATGGGCTCCGGCAAAGGCCACACCGACCTGTGGGTCTGGAACGAAACGCCGCCGGCGCTTTCGGGTGGGAG
>CAZULX010000167.1:0-2740 GCA_964621335.1 uncultured Streptomycetaceae bacterium | reverse complement strand
TGCGGATCGGCGAACACCTCGGCGAGCGTGTTGATCGGCCCGCAGGGCACGCCGATGGCCTCGAGCCGCGCGATCCAGTCGGCGGTCGTGCGGCGGATCGTCAGCTTGTTGAGCAGCGGGATCAGGGTCGCGCGGTTCGCGACCCGTGCCCGGTTGGTCGCGAAGCGCGCGTCGGCCGAAAGCGGCGCGTCGCCGGCGGCCTCGCAGAAGCGCGCGAACTGCGCGTCGTTGCCGATCGCGAGGATCATGTAGCCGTCGTCGGTCGGGAAGTCCTGGTACGGCACGATGTTCGGGTGCGCGTTGCCGAGCCGGCCCGGCGATACGCCGGTCGTCAGGTAGTTCATCGCCTGGTTCGCGAGACTGGCGACCTGCACGTCGAGCAGCGCCAAGTCGATGAACTGGCCCTCGCCGCTTTTCTCGCGCCATGCAAGCGCGGCCTGCACCGCGTTTGCGGCGTAAAGACCGGTGAGGATGTCGGTCAGCGCGACACCGACCTTCATCGGCCCGTCGCCCGGTTCGTCGTCCGACCGCCCGGTGAGGCTCATCAGCCCGCCGAGTCCCTGGATCAGGAAGTCGTAGCCCGCGCGCGCGGCGTAGGGCCCGTCCTGGCCGAAGCCGGTGATCGAGCAATAGACGAGCTGCGGGTTGATCTCGCTGAGCGATTCGTAGTCGAGGCCGTAGCGCGCGAGGTCGCCGCGCTTGAAGTTCTCCAGCAGGACGTCGCATTCGACCGCGAGCCCGCGCAGCAGCCGCTGGCCGGCCGGCTTCGTGATATCGATCGCGACGGAACGCTTGTTGCGGTTGGCGCACAGGAAGTACGCGGCGACGTCGGTGTCGGCGCCGTGCTCGTCCTTCAGATACGGCGGCCCCCAGTGCCGGGTGTCGTCGCCGCTGCCCGGGCGCTCGACCTTGATGACGTCGGCGCCGAGGTCGGCGAGGATCTGGCCGGCCCACGGACCTGCCAGAATCCGCGACAGGTCGAGCACCCGGATGTGCGACAGGGCGCCCGCCATCGTGAGTCTCAGTTCGCGAACGCGGCGATCCCGGTGATCGCGCGGCCGAGGATCAGCGCATGAACGTCGTGCGTGCCCTCGTAGGTATTGACGACTTCGAGGTTGACGAGGTGGCGTGCGACGCAGAACTCGTCCGAGATGCCGTTGCCGCCGAGCATGTCGCGCGCGGTGCGGGCGATGTCGAGCGACTTGCCGCACGAGTTGCGCTTCATGATCGACGTCAGCTCGACCGGCGCGTTGCCTTCGTCCTTCAGGCGCCCCAGGCGCAGGCAGCCCTGCAGGCCGAGCGTGATCTCGGTCAGCATGTCGGCGAGCTTCTTCTGGATCAGCTGGTTCGCGGCGAGCGGCCGCCCGAACTGCTTGCGATCGAGCGTATATTGCCGCGCCGTGTGCCAGCACGATTCGGCGGCGCCGAGCGCGCCCCAGCAGATGCCGAAGCGCGCGTTGTTCAGGCAGCCGAACGGGCCCTTGAGCCCCTGCGCGCCCGGCAGCAGGCTTTCTTCGGGCACGAACACTTCATTCATGACGATTTCCCCGGTCGGCGACGCGCGCACGGAGAACTTGCCCTCGATCTTGCGCGTGGCCAGCCCTTTCATGCCGCGCTCGAGGATGAAGCCGCGTATCACGCTCGCATCGTCCTTCGCCCACACCACCATGACGTCGGCGATCGGCGCGTGGGTGATCCACAGCTTCGTGCCCGTGAGCTCGTAGCCGCCGTCGCGCTTCCGGGCGCGCGCCTTCATGCCTCCAGGATCGGAACCGTGATCGGGCTCGGTCAGGCCGAAGCAGCCCAGGATCTCCCCTCTCGCCATTTTCGGCAGATACTTCTCGCGCTGCGCTTCGCTGCCATAGGCATGAATCGGCATCATCGACAGCGCCGTCTGCACGCTGCACGCCGAGCGGAACGCCGTATCCACGCGCTCCAGCTCCCGCATGACGAGCCCATAGGCGACGTAACCGATGCCCGCGCACCCGTAGCCTTCCAGCGGCGCGCCCAGGAATCCCAGTTCACCCATCTCCCGCATCACGACCGGATCGAAGCGTTCAGTGCGGTTCCAGTCGCGAATGCGCGGCGCAAGCTTCTCCTGCGCGTACTGCCGCGCGCTGTCGCGGATCTGCCGCTCGTCCGCCGTGAGCTGCCGCTCGATGAGCAGCGGGTCCGACCAGTCGAAATTTCCGCCGGTCAGCGTGATGGCACTGTGATCTTTCATAATGTTTTCCCGGTGACGAGATGCGGGTGACGAGATGCGGGTGACGAGGTGCGGGTGACGATTAAGGGCGATGTACAAGCCCTTTTCTCCGCACTGCGGGTGTTCCCGTCACCCATATCTCGTCACCATTATCTCGTCACCCGTAATCGTCACCCGCACGTCACGGGTTCAGGAGCAGAAGCCAGTCTACCGCGACCGCTCCGTCCGGTCCCGCCAGGACGGGATTGAGGTCGAGCGAGGCGAGCCGCGGGCCGGCCGCCGCGCCGAAGCACGACACCGCGCTGATGAGCCGCGCGACCGCCGCGCGGTCCACCGCGCGCCTCCCGCGCACGCCCTCCAGCAACGCGCGGCCGCGCAGCTCATCGAGCATCCGGCCGGCCTCGGCCACCGTGACCGGCGCGGACCGGAACACCACGTCCTTGAGCACTTCGACATGGATGCCGCCGAGGCCCGCCATCACCACCGTCCCGAAGACGGGATCGCGCTGCAGGCCGAGCGCCAGCTCGACGTCGCCCT